>JBNMHA010000097.1:0-8810 GCA_050872545.1 Spirochaetales bacterium
ATTCAAACATGTCATGTACGTTGTTTGCTGTTAAATATTCTGCTTTTCCTGTTATGCAGTTTGTTGCTGTCATAGTAAGCCGATTGAGATTTTTCTCGCATGTATCGTAGTCGAACGGCTGCAGGCGGTTCGGCAAATCATCGAAAATAAATTTAAAACCAAATATTCCGCCGTGAAAAATCAAGTTGCGGAAACTGATGTAGCGCGGGTCATTTGCATACTTTTTCATAATTTCAAGATTTCTGCCGAATTGATGTGATAAAAATGAACATGCATGGCACGCTCCGGCAGATACAGCGTATATTTTATCGGGAAAAAAGTTTTCCTTTAACATTGCGTCCAAAACGCCTGCTGTGTAAATTGCGCGCATTGCTCCACCTTCCAAAATCAATGCTGTTTTTCCCATATTTTCTTCCTTGTAAGTTTATTTTAAATAATATGATTTTTATGCCAAAAAATATATAAAAAATCAACTTCAATTTATTGCTGCAAACAAAAGAATTTGAGTAAATTCCTTTTCCTGTATTTTATTTTGCAGTATAAGAATGTAATAATTTTTTTGGAGGAAAATATGCCTAAATTGAGAAGTGAAATTAACGACAGCGACAAATGGGCTGTAAATGATATTTATGAAAACGATGCTTCTTGGGAAAAGTCTTTTGAAGCATTGCGCAAAGAAATAAGTGTGGTAGAAGCATTTCAAGGTAAATTAAAAAGTGCTGCTGTAATTGCTGAATTTTATAAAGTAAGTGAAAAAACTGAACTTGAAATGGACAAGCTTTATACTTATGCGCACATGAAGCACGATGAAGACACGGCGAACAGCAGCTACCGCAGTATGCAGGATAAAATTTACAGTGTATGCGTGGAGTATGGAGAAAAAATGGCCTGGGTTGCTCCTGAGATGATGGAAATTGATGATAAAACAATGACCGAATTTTTGAACTCACAGGAACTTGCGCCTTATAAATTTTCAATCGAAAAACTTTTACGCAAAAAAAAATATGTGTTGTCCGAAAAAGAGGAACGCATTTTATCAGCGGCAAGTCTTCCGCTTTCGGCTGCAAGTGAAGCGTTCAGTGCATTGAACGATGCAGATATGAAATTTCCGAGTGTAAAAGATTGTGCCGGAAATGACTGTGAGTTGTCGCACGGAATGTATTCAGTTTATCTGCGTTCTTCGGACAGAGAGCTGCGCAAAAACGCTTTTATTGCGTATCATAAAAAATATGATGAGTTTTCAAATACTCTTACTACTTTGCTTCAAGGTGAAATCAGAAATCATGTATTTTCGGCTAAGTCACGTGGTTATGAAACTGCGCTGGATGCTGCTGTTTTCGGGAAAAATATTGACCGCAGTGTGTATACAAATTTAATTCAAGCGGTTCATGATAATATTCATATTTTGCATAAATACATAAAATATCGAAAAGAAAAGCTCGGAGTTGACAAGCTGCATTTTTATGATTTGTACGTTCCGTTGGCAGAACATGAGGAAATTAAACTAACTTATGACGAAGCGCGCAGTCTTGTCCTTGAGGCGGTAAAACCGCTTGGTGAGCAGTATTGCGAAGTTTTGCGCAAGGGGCTTTATGAGGAACGTTGGGTCGATATTTATGAAAATGAAAATAAACGCAGCGGTGCGTATTCTACCGGAAGTTATTTAACCAAACCGTATATTTTATTGAATTTTAACGGAACTTTAGACAGTGCCAGAACTTTGGCGCATGAAGCTGGTCATTCAATGCACAGTTGGTTCACACATAATACACAATCGCCTACTTACGGCAGCTATCCTATTTTTTTGGCAGAAGTTGCGTCTACTTTTAATGAAGAAATGATGAATAATTATCTACTGCAAAAGCATGGCGATGATAAAAAGTTCAAAGCTTATCTTCTTACTTCAATGATTGAAGATATAAGAGCTACGTTGTTTCGCCAGACATTGTTTGCGGAGTTTGAACTGAAACTTCATGAAATGGCTGAAAATGGAATTCCTTTTACTGCCGATTTGTTGAAGAAAGAATATATGGATTTGTACCGTTTCTATTATGGCGATGAGCTTGTTCTTGATGATGAACTTGCTATTGAATGGGCAAGAATTCCTCATTTTTACTATTTCTATTATGTTTACCAATACGCTACCGGAATTTCAGCTGCAACTGCGCTGTATCGTCGTGTGGCAGCCGGCGGTAAACAGGAACTTGATGATTATTTAGGTTTTCTTAAAGCCGGAAATTCTCGCTATCCGCTTGATATTTTGCGTTCTGCCGGTGTTGACATGAGCAAGCCTGAACCGATAACGGCTGCTATTTCTTATTTTGATGAACTTTTGACACAGTTAAAAAATTGCTGATGTAGATCAAGTTCGACAATTGCAAAACAGCGATTTGCTAAAGTATTGTAATGGGGCTGTTCAATAAGTTTAAGTCTTAGAGATCATTGAGCATCTGTCGAAATGACCAAGTACACTAATATGGTGGTTTCGGTATAATCAAAAACTAAAGTTTTTAGCTTGCTCAACCATCGCATTTTCAACTTCTGGGACATCCTCATCTTTTTATGGAGCATATTGATGAATATTGATACAAGGACACAAATATACGGAATAATCGGCGATCCGGTAGCGCATTCAAAATCCCCGGCAATGCAGAATAAATTTTTTGAAGATTCTGGAATTAATGCAGTATATCTCGCATTTCATGTTACTGCTGATAATCTGCCTGATGTTATTGCCGGTTTTAAGAAAATTGAGGAACTGCGTGGTTTCAATGTAACTGTTCCGCATAAAGTTAAAATTATGAAATACCTTGATGAAACGGATCCGGTGGCGCAGAAAATCGGTGCGGTAAATACAGTTGTTGTAAATAACGGCAAATGGATTGGGTACAATACAGATTGGTACGGCGTTTTTAAGACTTTAGAGGAAAATAAAATTTCTGCTAATGCAAAAACTTTGATTATAGGTGCCGGCGGTGCGTCAAACGGTGTTATTTATGGACTACAGCAATTTGGTATTTCGGATATTGATATTACAAACAGGACAATGGAAAAAGCTGCCGCAGCTGCAAAACAATTTAATATTGGCGTTACGGATTTTGCTTCGTATAAAGATAAGCTTGATGATTACCAAATGATTGTTAATACAACGACTGTGCCGTTTAATGAGCTGGTTTTGACTTTTAATAAAAATGTTGTTTATTTTGATTTGAAGTATTATTTGGAATCAACGCCTGATTTTTGTATTGACGGTAAAACTATGCTTTATTATCAAGGTGCTAAGGCTTTTGAGTTGTGGACGGGAAAAACTGTCGGAAAATAGTAAGTGTGGCTAGCACCTTATTAATTAAGGGCAGTTTGTTGGTTATTGAACTGCCCTGACCTTATCATTTAGAAAGCATTTTATTTTCCGTTTGTATGATTTTCATAAAGTCTTTAATTTGATGAATTTCCTCTTTTTTCAAGTTGAGAAATTTTATTCCCATTCCTTTAGGCAAATTGCTTTCTTCTTTTTGGTTAATCCAAACAACTTCACTGTAACATTTTATAATTTTGTTATCTAAAATCAGTGATATTGGAATTATATCTTCAGGATAAACTTTAATATTGTTTTCTTTATCAAGAATAAAAGCTCCGGATTCGGAAATATCGAAAGTTTCAAATTCATTATTTTGATAGACAATTTTTAAATTGTGGCGAACTCTTGCAGATTGTTCCCACCATTTTACACGTGGATTAAGATACGGAGTACGAATTTCTTTTTTTATAAAGAAAACCATTGGAATTAATATTAGTAGGTTTACAAAGAAAACCAAATTAAAACGCGGTTGTACATCAATGTTTTCTTTGATAGATACGACGCTGAACAGAGACATTACAATTACCAGTGATGCATGAACTACAAAATAAAACCAAGCCCATTTTTTTACTTTAAATAAGCCGTAGCACAGCGGAATTGTCGCAAGCCATAAAATTATATTTAGCAGCATGTAGGTCGGTTTTTCCAAAATAAAGTCTTGAAATGTGTTTAAAGCAACACTCGGCGGTGTTGTGGATAAGAATGCGACAATGTTGATGATTGGATAAAGTAAGTAAAAAAATGAAAATATAATAATAAACTTGGGCTTTTTTTTGTATCCGTATTCCATGTATGTTCCTTAAAATAAAAAAGTTAGGTGTTCATAATACTATAATCTTGTTTAAGAATATATTCTTTTAATTAAAATTAAAATTTTTAGTCGGTTGAACGAGTGTGTTGGTGTTTATCGTGTTCCTATCACAATTCCGGTTATAATTATTGCAGCGCAAACCAATTTGTGAGTTATATTTTTTTCTCGGAAAATAAATTTTCCTGCAAGAATTGTTATTATGCAGCCGGATTGTTTGATTAAAGTCATAACGGTGATTTTGCTTGCTTCCATGCCGTTTGCGATAAAAAGGCATTTGTCTGCAATAACGAATAATATTGCCATTGTCCAAATCCAGGGATTTTTTACTGCCGAAGTAAAATTTGTTTGTGAACGAGATATTAAAACATATACGAAATACATTATTACCAAAAACAGCATGTACCAAAACTGAAGCTGCGAACTTGTAACACTTCGCATTAATATTTTATCCATTAGTCCGGAAAGCGAGTTTAACATGCATGAAGCTATAGCTACTATAACTATAGCCGGGTGGACATGCTCCGATACTTTCCCATTTCGGCGGTATTTCAGAAGCAGAAGCCCAGACACAACGAGAATCAAGCCTATAGTTCTGAATATTGTCATTTCTTCATGAAGTACCGATATACCAAGAAAAGTTGCAAAAAGGACACGTGATAGATCAAGTATTCCGTATAAACTTACCGGCATGGCATGTATTGCATGAAAACTCAGTATCCAAGCAAGGAAAATGATTAGCGATTTTAATGCAATGAGGCTTAAAAGTTTTATCGAAATGTTGCCTAAATTTGCAATGTTCGGAAGTACGAGAAGAAAAGAAAACAGTGTATAAAAGAATAAAACTTCAATTACAGTGTTTTTTTCAAGCGATTTCTTTTTGCAAACTTCTCTGGCACCTTTTAGAAGACCGTATATTAGAACAAGAACAACCCACATCGGCTAGTTGCAGCTGTCGGGAAAAAGGTACTTCAGGGAATCTACTTCACTTTCTAGTTCCATATTCAGCATTAATCCGCCTACGTTCAATATCGTGAGTGCATTTCTTGCAACATCACCCTCGCCTACATTTTCGAATCGTTTGCACATTCCGCAGTTTACTTCATCAACTAATTTATTTTGCCGCTTTAGTTCTTCAAATGAGAAGTCAACTTTTTTACCTTCTAAAAATGCATAGTATTGGCTTAAAAGATAGTTTGAAACGTGTCGGTATATTGTTTCTTCTACAGATGCAAAAGGTAGATGAAATCTGACCATTGATTTTAAAATTTTCATATTCGGACAGCCGCTTGCAGCCATAAATATTCCGAATATTGACCGCAGCCCTTGCTGAACGGTTGTTTCTTTTGAATAAACACGTTCTTCCGTAGTTACTGTTATTTTAGCGTTCTCTGTTGAGCTGACATTTTGAAATGCATTGAATAATGCAGAAAGGTTGTAAGCTATTGGGCAGTTTTTATGGGTTTCAGTGTCCAGCGGGCAACAGGAACATTTATAGAATGATAATTTTGACCACTCGGTTTCATGGGAAGTCTCTGGAGTTTGTATCAGCATTGTTTCTTTGTTAATATTAACTGTGAATGTGATATTTTCTTTTGCAGATGATTCTGGAAACAAGAATTGGTATTTTATCCAGAATTTGTCCTCTGTATTCATAGACGTCTCCGAAATCTACATGTAAAGTTGTAATTTTCGGCGATTCTAGCGTAAACAAAACAGCTTGTCAATTTTCTTTATGTGGTTTGATATTAGATTTTGTTTATGATATATGGAGAATTTGCAGTCCGTCAGAGGCTGTTTGGAGTATAAAATAATGAAAGTTAAGCTGCTTTTTTCACTGCTTATAATTTGTGTCGCATTGCCCTGCTTTGCAAATGAAATTCGTTTGGGAAATTCTTATTATTCAAGGCAAAATATTTCTTTTTCATTTTCGTTTTCCGGCGGATTGTACGGAACGCAGGATTTCTTTTCACAGAACAGCAAAATTTCATATACTTTTCTTTCCAAAAACCGCCATTTGTTTAAGCTGCGTTTTTCACAAAAATCAAACTTTCCCGGATTATTTTCCGGCAATACAACAAATGATAATTTTAGTTTAGGTGCATCTACCGGTTTTGAATATATGTTCAAAATTTTTCCGGCTTACGGTGGAATCTCGGTTTTCTTGGAAACAGGATATGTTTGGAACGGATTCTATTTGTATGCCGGTGCTGGAATCGGTGATGAATTCAGAAGCGGTTTGTTCTACACAATTGAATATGCGTACAATCGTTTTTTTGAAAATGACATATTGTTTTGTTTTTCTATAGTAAATTATTTTTCACTTCATATAGAACTGGGAATGAATTTAGATATAACGCCTGAAAATATAGATGAACCGCCTTTAAATATAAAAGCCGGTATTTTTCCCGGCTTTTATTGTGCAGATAAAGTCCGCTGCAATTTTGGCGGCGGTGTTACTCTTAATGATAAGATAGCGGTAGGATTTTATCTGTCTACATTTATGCAGACAAGATTACCGTTTTAGAAAATTATTCTTCTTCTGTTATTTCTTCCTTTAATAAGGAATCATTAGTCATTGCTGTCATTTTTCCGAATTTTTTTATGCTGTAAGGAATCGAGAATGACATTCCGCCTTTAGTCAGCATTGAGAAATAAATTTTTCGTTCTTCTCCCGGATTTTCTTTATATAAAGTAAATCTGTATGGAAGATTTCGATGCGGAAGATCTACCAAAAAATTTTTAGTCATCAGATTTCGATTTTTTTCAATCCAAATATTTGCTGATAATACCATTGTTTCACCTTTTTTAATGAAATCATCAACATTATTTCCTTCTTCTACATTTTGATTTGTAATTAAAAAATGTTCCTGCCGTTTATTTGTTTCTTGAAAGAAAACGTTTGTGTTTACTTCTTTCATTCCAAGTTCTTCAAGTGCTTCGGTTAAATTTTTCCCGATGTAATTATTAAACTTATGATCTTCCGGAATATCCAATCCCTTTGAAATCCAAAGTTTAACGTTTTTGACGCTTTTCAGAGGAGTTCCTTCTACCGGTTCTTGGCGAATGATTCTTCCTTTTTCCACAGTTTCACTGAATTCATAATTTTTTTGATCAAAAGTATAAGGTACGTGATTTTGATAATCATATTCACGCATAAGCATAGAAGCAATTTCGTAAAGAGACAATCCGGTAAAATCAGGAAGTGCATCGGCTTTTTTGCCCATAGAAACGTTAAATGAAACATTTCGGTTTTTCTTAATCAACGTTCCGGCTTCGGGGCTTTGGTTAAAAACAACGCCTTCTGCGTATTCATCCGAATATTTAGGATAAACTCGAACGCTTAAATCTTTTTCGGACAGCTTGCGCATTGCAGTGTAAACATTATCACCTTCTACATTTGCAACTTTTACGCTTTCTCCGGAAAAAGTAATTCCGACAAAAATTAAGTATGAACAGACTATCAAAATCAATAATCCCAGAAAAAAGGAATACCAAATAATTTTTACAGCCTTTTTTTCGTCACTGTCAGATGATCGAATTAGAACTCGGTTTTTAACAGATGTAAGACCGTCTTTGAAATATGTCAATTGCTTTGCCATTTTAATTATTTCTCCTGTATATTTTGCCCGAAAGATGTAAGGCACTTTCCTGCAAGATTACGATAACCATTTAAGAAATCGATTGCTTTTAATTTATTTTTACCGGCAAGTTGCAGCTCTTTTATTTCCAAAACTCCATCGGCACATTGCACATGAAGTCCTCTTTTTTTGTCTGCACAAATAATTGTTCCGCCCGGAGTTCCGCTGTTTTCAAGATTGGAAATAGCAGCTTTGTAAATATTCAGTTTTTTACCGTCAAGCATTGTTGAAGCTAACGGCCATTTTGCAAATGCTCTTACTTTATTAAAAATTGAATTTACATTGGTATTCCAATTGATGTTTCCGTCATCTTTTGAAATCATCCGGCAGAAAGTTGCTTTTGAAGAATCCTGCTTCACACATTTTGAAGTACCGTTTTCAATTTCATTAAGCACTTGTTCAATCAATTCAGAAGCTATTACAGCAACTTTTTCTTCTATAGTAACAGCATCATCTTCCGGTAGAATTGAGAATTCTTCACATTTGAAAATGTCTCCGCTGTCAACTTCAAGTGCTATTTGTTGAATCGATATTCCGGAACGGGTTTCTCCATTTAATAATGCACTTTGAATCGGAGAAGCTCCGCGATACAACGGCAGTAATGACGGGTGGACATTAATTCCGCCTTTGGGAAATATTTTTATGAATTCTGCTTTAAAAATTTTGCCGTATGCAAATGTTACAAATAAATCTGCACCGAGATTTGAAAGCTGCTCTCTTACATCATCAGTGAGCTTTCCCGGTTTTAGAACCGGAAGTTTTAATTCATCGGCTGCTTTAGCTATCGGTGACGGCGTTAAAATTTGTTTTCTTCCGAATAATGTATCCGGCTGCGTTACAACCATAACTACTTCATGTAATTCCGAAATTTTTTTCAATGTCGGAATAGCCAGTTCCGGAGTTCCAAAAAATATTATTTTCATAAGTTGTGCTGTTTCCTGTAATCCTTCAATACTTTTATTTTTTCGCTTGGTTCTAAATGGTCGATGAGAACTTTTCCTTC
>JBNMHA010000098.1:0-8781 GCA_050872545.1 Spirochaetales bacterium
CGCATATCACATGACATCACCTGATCCGGAAGCAGAAGGTGCTATACGTGCAATGAAAGATGCTATTAATATGGAAGGAATTACACCGGACAAAATCGATTACATCAATGCACACGGAACATCTACAGGATTAAACGACGCAATGGAAACAAAAGCTATTAAAGCAGTTTTCGGCGATGCAGCAAAGAAAGTTTCTGTAAGTTCTACAAAGTCAATGACCGGACATTTACTCGGCGGTGCAGGTGCGATTGAAGCAATGGTACTTGTTAAAGCGTTGCAGAATGATGTGCTTCCTCCTACTATAAATTTGGATGAACCGGATGAAGGCTTTGATTTGGATTATGTTCCGAATGTTAAAAAAGAAAAAGTTGTTAATTATGCAATGAGCAACTCTTTTGGATTCGGCGGTCATAATGCAGTTATTTTGATGAAAAAGTATAAAGCGTAAACAGGAGAATATAATGGATTTTAAAGGGAAAGTAGCTCTTGTAACGGGAGCATCAAGAGGTCTCGGAAAAGCTATTGCCGAAAAATTGGCTGCGGGCGGAGCATCACTGATGATTACCGCAACAAGCGACGCAATTGAAAGTGTTGCGGCTGAAATTAAAGAAAAATATAACACGGAAGTAGAATCATTTTATGGTGATATTTCACAAGAAGATAATGTAAAAACATTATTCGGTAAAATAAACGAAAAGTTCGGTAAGCTCGATATTTGTGTTAATAACGCAGGAATTACAAGAGACGGACTTTCAATGAGAATGAGCGCGGAAGATTTTGACCGTGTAATTACCGTGAATTTACGCAGTGCATTCTTAGTTTCTAAGGAAGCCTCTTTGATAATGATGAAAGCGCGCTATGGAAAAATCGTAAATATGTCATCTATTGTCGGCATTCAAGGTAATGTAGGGCAGGCAAATTATGCTGCGTCAAAAGCCGGTATTATCGGTTTAACAAAATCAATGGCTATTGAATTGGCAAGAAGAAATGTCACAGTCAATGCTGTAGCTCCGGGATTCATAGATACAGATATGACTCGTGCGGTATCCGACAAAGCTCGTGAAGATTTTATGCTTAAAATTCCGATGTGCAGAGCTGGTGTACCGGAAGAAATTGCCGATGCTGTGGCTTTTCTTGCAAGTGACGCATCTCGCTATATTACAGGACAGGTTCTTGTTGTAGACGGCGGTTTGGTACTGCGCTAGACTAAGGAGAATATAATGCTTGATATGTCTTATTTAGGAAAAGAATTTCCTGAATTTATTTTTGAAGTAGATAGAGCCAAAATAAAGGAACTTTGTTTGGCTATCGGTGATGATAATCCTATATTTTTCAACAAAGAAGCAGCACAAAAAGCCGGATATAAAGATACGCCGGCGTCATTAACATTTCCTACATTAATGAACTTTTGGGGATACCCGGAAATTTGGAACAGAATGACGGAAATGGGTATTGATGTAAAAAAGCTTCTTCATGCAAAAGAAGAATACGAATATTTTGCGCCTATTTATCCGGGCGATGTAATTACCGGAAAAGTTAAGGTTGACTCAATGCGTGCTTCATCTGCTATGGATATGGTTACTTTTAAATCTGTTTACAGCAGAAACGGCGAAGAAGTACTTATTGCAAAAATGACTATTGTTGTACCTAAAGGAGAAAATGCATGATTAGTTGGGATGAAATTGATGTAGATTATGAATTGCCTTCTTTGACTAAAGGTCCTATAACTCAGCTTCAATTAATAAAATACGCCGGAGCTTCCGGAGATTTTAATCAGATTCATACAGTTCCCGACTACGCTAAAGAAGCCGGTCTTGACGGTACAATAGTTCACGGAATGCTTGTAATGGGAATTCTCGGTCAAATGATTACGGCTTTTGCGGAACCAAAGATGATAAAAAAATATTCTGCCGGTTTCAAAAGTATTACTCGTCCGGGTGATACTTTAATTGCGAAAGGAATTGTAAAGAAAAAATACGAAAAGGACGGCGAAAAGTTAGTAGACTGCCGTGTTTATGTAGAAGATACTGCCGGAGATTTGAAAGTCGACGGAAAAGTAACAATTGCATTTTAATTTATACAGATAAAAGTGGTGAAGTGCAAATCTTCGCCATTTTTTTTAAATGAGGTTTTATGTCAGAATCTAAATCAACTTATGAGGCTGCACTGGAACGCAGCAAAGCTATAGAAAAAGATATTCAGATAAATCCTAAAAAATACCGTGTACTTACCGGAGATAGACCAACCGGCAGGCTGCATATAGGGCATTATTTTGGATCACTGCAGAATCGCGTAAGATTATCAAAACTCGGTGTGCCGACATGTATTTTAATTGCAGATTATCAGGTTCTAACCGATCATGATGCATTTTCTGAAATTTCACAAAATACAAAACAGCTTGTTATTGATTATTTGGCTGCCGGAATTGAACCGGGCGAGGATGTAATTATTTATCCGCATAGTTATGTTCCCGAAGCAAATCAGCTGATGGTACCCTTTTTAACGCTTGTATCAAATGCGGAACTAAGTCGAAACCCAACAGTAAAGGAAGAAATCCAAGCTGCCGGATTAAAAAGCGTGAATGCCGGAATGTATACTTATCCGGTGCATCAGGCTGTTGATATTCTCTACTGTAAGGGAACTGTTGTGCCTGTAGGGAAAGACCAACTTCCGCACCTTGAAATGACGCGTCTTATAGCTCGCCGTTTTAATGAAAAATTCTGCAAAGACAACGAACCTGTTTTTCCTATGCCACAGGCATTGCTTTCCAAGACACCAAGCATTATGGGGCTGGACGGAAGTCAAAAAATGAGTAAAAGCAGAGGTAATGCGATAATGCTTTGTGCAACGGAAGATGAAACGGCTGCTTTGATAAAAAAAGCAAAAACGGACAGCGACAGAAATATTACTTATGATCCGGAAAACCGTCCCGAAGTTGCTAATTTGTTAATGCTGATAAGTCTTTGCACTGATGAAGAACCGCAGGCAATTGCTGCAGAAATAGGCGAGGGTGGCGGTGGTGTGCTGAAGCGACGGCTTACCGAAGCATTAAATGAAAAACTTAGACCGCTGCGCGAAGAACGAAAAAAACTTGAAGCGTCACCTGATTATATCCGTAAAGTGCTGCTTGACGGTGTAGAAAAAGCGCGTGCAATGGCTGTCGAAACTTTGAATGAAGTGCGTCATGTTATGAACATGGAAATATGATTTTTTTTTGCAGCCGTTGGCTGCACTGAAATTGAATGTTCGTTCAAAGTGCCTAAGCCTTGCGGTTACATTATATGTCATTCCCGTGCTACGACACGGGAATCTGCCGTTTTGGTAAGATAGAACCTTACGGTTGTTTAAATGGCATTTTGCCGATTTCATTGGCGAGGTAATGCAACTTTGGTTAAGGTTTTTGACGTTGGTTGTTCATTCTGCATTTTGCGGAACAAGTCCGCCCAGTAAATCGTTTGGGGTTCAAAACGTGGTAAACGAGTTAGAAACTTTTCTTTTTTTTCGCAATCAAAAAAAGAAAAGTTTCTATAACTTCAAAAGAAAAAAAACATGCTCCTTGCGGTAGTTCATGGCGTTATTCGCAGTCAAGCTGCACGAGGTGCAACGGTTACATTATATGTCATTGTCGGACTTGATCCGACAATCTCATGTACAAAACACAGATTCCCGTATCAAGTACGGGAATGACATTAGAAAGAGAGGCAAGGAATAGACCTTTATACTAAAATAGAATACAGGTCTGTTCCTAATATAAGCGATAACCTCGCAAATTATTTGTTATTTAAGTACCTTACGTTGTTATCGTTGCCGTCAAGAGCTGGCATATCTGATGTACCTGCACTTAATCTATTTCCTACACTTTTTTTTGCATCATGTGCAATGTCATCAATTAAACCTGTTATGTTTTTCAAATCTTCATTTAGGTTATTAATAAAATCGTTAGCTCTATCAATAATTGAATTCATTTGCTTTCCAACAGCCTCATTCATTATATCTTTAGCTTTACTTTCTGCTGGAAATTCTGCTTCTATTTGTTTTAATTGTTCTATTGCTTTAGCTTTAGCGTCTTCTTGCAGTTCCATGTATCTTTTTACATTATCAAGCATAAAATTATGTGCTTTTTGACGTAACTCTATTGTCATATTTCCAATTGTATATCCGATTTCGACAGAAACTTTAGCCATATCCATTTGATATTTTTTAATAGTTTCAAATATTTCTTTGTTACGTTCAAAGGCTTTGTCTTTACGCATTTCTTCCAACTCGATTTCTGCTTTCTTCATATCTAAAGCCAGTTTAGCCTCATGTTCTTTATCCATTTGTGCCAGTTCATGCTTCAATCGCTCTCTTTCCATTTCTTGATTGTGCTCAAATTTTTTTAAGGGGTATGTCAACCAATCGCAAATAGTTTCAATTGGTTTGTAAAAAATGTCGTCTACCTTATCAAACATATCCAAAAAAGCCATATTTATATCTCCTTAAATTAAAAAATATTATTTCAGTTCTTTAAGTTTTTGTCGGAACAAATCTTCATGCTTCACCATTTCCGCACTTAGACTTTCAAGTTTTTCATCTGCTTTGTTTGCATTTTTCAGGATTTCATCAATTCCAGCCATTTCTATTTTCAGCAAATCTGGAATTAATTCTTTGGAAAAAATTTGAGTATTCATGCATTTCCCAAACAAGTTTTTAAAATACTTTGCAAAGAATGCAATTATTCTTCTTTTCTCGTTTATTGAATGTTCTGTATCGCGGTCCAATTTTTCCTGAAGTGCTTTCCAGTGTGAATCAAGCCAGCTTACGCTGTATTTCTGAAAATACAAACTACGCACTGTGTCATCATGCTCATCAGATTTATGAAGTCCGGTTTTTATATTCGGATGCAGGTTAATGCTGTCGTTTGTCAGTTCTTTACGCCGTTTTTTTAGAATATCAAGCAATATTTCTACGCAAAATCTGTAATCATCCATGTTTACCCCAGTGCTTTTTTAAGCTTGGATTTAAATTCTTCTAGATTATCGACAATGTAATGTTCTATGATTTTTTTGCTCATTTCGAAGCTTTCTTGCATACTGATGCGGTATTGTGCCAGCCATTCTGCTTTTATTTCCGGACTTAGCACTTCATCATTCTCCATTACTTTTTCAATTTCGTGAAGATTGTCCCAAAATGCTTTTTCTTCGGCTCTGAGGTCTTTCAATAAACCGTTAATTTTTTCTATTTCCGGCATGTAATCTCTTACAACTTCATGATAATGTTTTTCATACTGCAAAATTTCTTCAGCAGTTTCATTTGGTGTTTTAATGGTGTATTTTTTTCCGACATCCATCAGGCTCATTATTTATTCTCCTTAATTGTCAATACGAATTTTTCAGATAATTTCGGCAAATCAAATTGTATTGTTTTATCTTTTAGAGTATTCATAACTTGCTGCATATCTTCAGCTGTTACAGATTTATTAACTCGATTAAATAGGAAGTCAAAAATTTTGGTTGTAATTTTTTCCCAAAGTGAAACTTTATCAGATTCATTTTCTTTCTTTAATAATGTGACAAGTTCTTCTGATTCTTTTTTGTCATTATGACACTGCTGTTCTTTATTTTTTTCATACTCAGGTTTACAAGAAGTTCTGTCTGTTGAATTATTACATTTACCCAGACATGTTATTATTACAATTCCTATCAGAATCAGTACTACTGCAGGAATATACTTTTTCAGCCCTTCTGATATATCATCCAGCTTATAATTTTCATTTCCTTCGGACATATCATTATTGCCAGAAGACTGACTTTGCATTTTTTTATGGAGACGCTCTTTCTGAGCTTTTTCCCGTTCTTCTTCTTTAATGCGGTCGTCCTTATCTTTAAATGTTTTTATTTTATAATCATTAAGTACAATGCAGTTAAAAGGTGATTTGTTTAAGTCATTTAAGGATTTAATTTCTCTTGATACAAACGAACATGAAGAACCGATTTTTAAGTTTTCTGCAAAATAATAATTGAAAATTTCCTGCGACTTATTGTTGTAGTCGAATTCGGTAATGATATTTTTACCCAGTTGCAGTTCTGTTGCCGGCTTATAACTGTTGGGCGTTATTGTTTCTAGTTCGATTTCAGGCTCGCTGCATTTTTCCGACTGTGTTGTCGGTTCGTCCCATTGTTTTTTAATATATTTTAAATATATTTCCCAATATTTTTCGTCTGACAGCAGCGGAATGTCGGTTGTACGACCTTTGTTGACTGCAATTCCGATAAATACATTTATATTTCTGTTCTCTTTATCTCTTGTATATTCTTCATCTCCGGATTGTGCAAGCTCATTTGTCATACATGCGGTTCCGGCTATACAGTAATTTCCTGCCGAAAAAACCGCGTATCGTTTTCCGCTGTTTAATCCATTCATTGCAAAACCAACAAACTTATTGGAATCCGCATCAGGGCTTTTCTCCAGGTCTAATCCCTTCATTGCAAAACCAACAAACTTATTGGCTTCTCGAAAATCCAAATCTGCCGGGCGTGCTAAAAAATCAGGTACATGATCAACATTTTTTGTTCTGCTGTAAATTACAGGATATACTTTTATGCTCACGATTCTCTCCTTTGTTTCAGTTATATCAATTCCGGATTAAATGTAATTTTTTGACCGTTTTTAATTGTTATGAAATCGCCACTATTGCGCAGAAGTTCATTTGTGACAGCTTGTAGTTTAGACTGATATTTTTCAAAGTTTTGATTGTAACGTTTTATGCGTTCATCGTGTATTTGACATTCTTTTTGGATTCTTTCTATTCGCTCTTCATCTCTGAAAAGTTTCCATTTATTTTTTTCTTTTTGCATTTCGTTGTGAAGCGTATTTGATGAAGACGATATAGAATCTATTTTTTCTTGTAAAGCTTCTTTTATTACTTGAATTTGTCTGCCATATTCGTGATACAAACCTAAAAAGAACGGAATATGCATATTCGGATCAGCTTCACCACGATAATCGTTATCACTTATATTTTTTCCCAATGTTGTTGCAGTGATATACACATTTTCTGTTTTTTCACCAAAAACACTACTAAAACATTTAGCAACTAACATCATAATTTCATTGTCATCTTTTATATAGCTGCGGCATAAATCAATTTTTGTGATTACGAAAATTATAGGTGGAAGTATATGATTATGCTTATTAGCAAAGTAAGTAATGAACGGATTTATTTTTGAAGAGCAATACCAAGCTGTTTTTTTCTTTTTTTCATCAAAATCATGGTAACATAATTTTTTACCATCTATAAAAATATATAATGCCGTTGACTCTTCTATAGATTTAGTTAAGTCGTTGTAAACGTCGGAATTTTCTCCTTTGTCATGTAGTATTCCGCCGCCGTAATCAAGCCAACTTACTTCAATAATCGGATTGTTTTGAAAATACAAAGTGAATCTATAATCTGTACATTCATTGAGTGATGTTCCGCTTGGAAATCGATCCATTCCCTTTTTCTCATCGCCTAGATAATCCATTTTGTCTTCTAGTTCTCTGGTAATATCATTTTCTGCAGTGATGGTGAATTTTTCTACCCCCATTGACATTTGTGCATATAATCCGAGTACATAGCAGGATTTTCCACTGCCTGAAAGTCCTAGTGCCGTAAATTTTGTTAATTCAGTGTCTTGGGCCATATTTTTTCCCTCATTTCCTCTTGCAATTTGCTAGATTTAGAATTTTCTGTCGTAATAAAATTAAGATAACTTGTAAAAAAAAAAAAAAAACTGTCAAGATTTTAGTTATATATTAACTTGATTTCGCTTGCTTGCAGATGTTTGCTTTTTCCTCCTTGTCGACATTCTGCACCGGCGGAATCGCTTTTTTGTTAAAACTGAGGTACTTTATCATATCGCCCTATCAAATCTCGATAGAGTAAGAAAAATTTTTTGCTTAACAAAGTGGGGTTATTAGATGTTACAACCTTGCGGTTGGATGAAGACATTTTGTCTGCCGACGGCAGACGGCGTAACTAAAGCTGGGCTTTATGGCATTAAGCTTACGTTTGGTAAAGACGCACTGCCGACAAGTCAGCGATAAGGCTGAATTTTAAGGCAAGGTGCCAAAGCCTGACGGTTCACAAAAGGTATTTTGCCTGCCGACGGCAGGCGAGGTGATGCAACTTTGGTTAAGGTTTTTAACATTTGTGCTTCAATCTACAATTCGCCGTGCAAGCCGGCAGCAAAGTTTCGTTTTAAGTTAAAACGTAGTAAAGAGTTAGGAAAGGGGAAACGGCTCTTTCAGCATGCCGCAGTTTTCCCTTTCCTAGGACCTATCCCTTTCTTGGCAAGCTAAAAATTGGGCTATGCTGGTTTATAACGTTATTTGCAGCCGTTGGCTGCGTTGGAATGTTACTTTACTTCAAAGTGCGTTGGGCTTGCGCTTGGCAAGGACACACTGCCGAACAAGTCGGCAATAAGACTAAATTTTTAGGCAAAGTGCCTAAGCCTAACGGTTGTTCAAATGGCAATTTGCAGCCGTTGGCTGCGTCAAGTGCTACTTTACTTCAAAGTGCGTCGAGCTTGCACTGGTTCAAGTGGCAATTTGCCGATTTCATCGGCGAGGTAATACGACTTTGGTTAAAGTTTTGAACATTGGTAATTCAATCTGCATTTTGCGGAACAAGTCCGCAGCTAAGTTTCGTTTTAGGCTTAAAACGTGGTAAACGAGTTAGAAACTTTTCTTTTTTTTCGCAATCAAAAAAAGAAAAGTTTCTATAACTTCAAAAGAAAAAAAACATGCTCATTGCGGTAG
>JBNMHA010000099.1:0-8516 GCA_050872545.1 Spirochaetales bacterium
CTTTTACACCATTTTAAGCCCAAAAACGATTTACTGGGCGGACTTGTTCCGCAAAATGCTGATTGAACAACCAATGTCAAAAACCTTAACCCAAATTGTATTACCTCGCCGATGAAATCGGCAAATAATGCTTTATTCAACCGTGAGGAGTATGTTTTTTCTCTTTAGGGTCAAAGGGATATTTCTCTTTTTGATTACAAAAAAAGAGAAATATCCCTTAATCTTCGTTGTTCTTTGAACAACAATAAATTTTTAACTGCGGACTTGTTCCGCAAAATACAGATTGAACAACAAATGTTAAAAGCTTTAACCAAAGTTGCACTACCTCGCCGATGAAATCGGCAAATTACCATTTAAACAACCGCAAGGCTTAGGCATTTAGTCCTATGTTCAGCTTCATAGCCGACTTGTCGGCAGTTTATCTTTGCCTAGCGCAAGCCCGACGCACTTTGAAGCAAAGTAGTTCACTAACGCAGCCAACGGCTGCAAAATGCCTTTTGAATAACCGCAAGGCTTTGGCACACTGAACCCAAGTTCGGTTTTGTTCCGTAAGGCAGTGTGTCTTTGAACCAGCGCAAGCCCGACGCACTTTGAAACAAAGTGACACTTCGGCATGACCATCTGCAAAGCGAAGACTTTACATCATAATGATTTTTGATTATAACGACTGGCAAGTTTATCAATTTTAGGATAAGCAGGAGGCTCTTTACATGAGAAGAGATATTGTGCCGGCAGGAGCCGATTCACTTTCATACGAAATTCGTGAAATTGTGGTAATAGCCGAAAAACTTGAGAAATTAGGCTTAAAATTAACATACGAAAACATCGGAGACCCAATAGCAAAAGGCGAAAAAGTTGCACCTTGGATAAAAGAAGAAGTAAAAAAATTAATTGATAAAGATGAAACTTGGGCATACTGCAATACACAGGGCGTTCTTGCGACAAGAGAATTTCTTGCAGCTAAAGTCAACGCACTTAACGGTTGCAAAATTACCGCTGATGATATTTACTTTTTTAATGGACTTGGAGACGCTGTAGCGAAAATTTTCGGACATTTGAAAAGAGAAGCGCGTGTAATCGGTCCGACACCGGCGTATTCATCTCATTCATCAGCGGAAGCGTCTCATTCCGGTTATGAACATCTTACTTACCGACTTGACCCGAACAACAATTGGGAACCAGATGTCGACGAGATTTACAACAAAGCAAAATATAATGACTCAATCGCCGGAATTCTAATCATAAATCCTCACAATCCTACGGGCGCGACTGTTTCTAAAGCGAACTTAAAACGTATCTGCGAAATTGCACAAGAGCTTGATTTATTCGTAATCTGCGATGAAATTTATAACGAGCTGGTATATTCAAACGGTGAACCTGTGAAACTTGCTGAAGTAATAGGCGATGCATGTGGAATCAGCATTAAAGGTATAAGCAAAGAATATCCTTGGCCCGGCTCTCGATGTGGTTGGATGGAAGTTTACAATAAAAACAAAGATCCTCAATTTGCAAAATATATCGAAACGATACTAAAGGCTAAACGTTTGGAAGTATGTTCGACAACTTTGCCGCAGAAGTCTATCCCGATTATAATGGGACATGAAAATTATCCAGCACATCTAAAAATGCGTGTAGATAAATTTGAACGCCGTGCAAATGAAGCAAAAGAAATTTTCGGTTCTACAAAAGGTATTAAATTCATTCAACCGCGCGGTGCATTTTATATGGCAGTGCTGTTTGAGGACGGTGTTCTTGACAAAAGCAAGACTTTACCGATTGAAAATCCTATTATAAAGGAAGAAATCGAAAAATTATGCAGCAGTAAAATTGCGGATGACAAACGTTTTGTTTATTATCTTTTAGGTTCTACAGGAATAATAACTGTTCCGCTGACAAGTTTTTATTCTAAAATCAATGGGATTCGCCTTACATCACTGGAAGAAGATGACGAAAAGCGCAGAAAAACATTCTGCCTGATTCGTGATAAAATGGTCGAGTTTATTAATTCATAATTATAGAAAATAAAAAAAGTTATATTTAAAAGGACTAAAAGTATGGAAAAAAAAGAACCGGCTTTAGAAAAATTCAGACGACATGATACTAAAGTACCAAAAAACCTTTTGGAATCACATGAACTACAGGAAGAAATTAAGCAGTGTTTAACAATGAAAAATGTTCCTAAAAAGGATATTGAAATTGATAAGCAACGGTAATCCTGCTGAAAATCTTTTCTTTCTTCCGGAAACAAAAAAAGATTTTAAAACAGTTGATATTTTGCTTGTTACCGGAGACGCGTATTTGGATCATCCGTCGTTCGGAGTCGCAATAATTGCACGTGTTTTGGAAAATGAAGGCTACAGTGTCGCAATTTGGAGCCAACCGGATTACAGAAATGTGCAGGCTCTGAACATTCTGCCGGAAGTTCGACTTTTTATCGGCATAACAGCCGGAAACATAGACAGTGTTGTAAGCAATTACACAGGAACTCGCAGCAGAAGAAAAAACGATGATTTCTCTGTTGATGCAAATCCTTTCTTTCCTCAAGGACACCAAAAACGACCGGACAGAGCGACAATAGTTTACACTTCATTTCTGAAGCAACGTTATAAGAATATTCCTATCGTACTTGGCGGAATTGAAGCGTCACTGCGTCGATTTGCCCATTATGACTACGTTCAAGACAAAATTCGCCATTCCATTCTGCTCGACAGCAAAGCTGATATTATCAGTTACGGAATGGGTGAAAAATCAATGACAGAGATTGCCCGCCGCATTAAAAATCATGAAACTTTAAAAGGCATTGACGGCACCGTTGTCAAAATAAAACCGGAAGAATGTGACGGAATGCTTAGGCTACCGTCGTATGAAGAAATTATTGATGATAAAGAAAAACTGCTGACTGCAACGGCGTTAATAGAAGCAAATATGGTTCATGAAACAGCAAGCGGACTTTACCAGCAAGACGGAAATAATATAGTCGCTTCGTTTAAACCGCAGCCGCTGCTAACTCAAGCTGAAATGGACAAAGTTTATTCACTGCCTTACAGACGCAATTATCCGGAATACTGCGAACGCGTTCCAGCTTGGAAAATGATTCAGCACTCAGTAACATCACATCGCGGCTGCTTCGGACGGTGCAGCTTCTGTGCGATAGCGTCACATCAAGGTCCACTTATAACAAGAAGAAGTGAAGAATCAATCATAGCAGAAATAAAGAAAATCGCTGCATTGGAAAATTTTCACGGAACAATTACCGACATCGGTGGTCCTACTGCAAATATGTATGCTTCATTCTGCAAAATCGGTGGCTGCAAAGACCCGAAATGCCTTTTTCCGTCGCCCTGCCCTAATTTGCAGATGAACCAAAATGATTACGTTGATTTACTGTTTAAAGTTAAGGAACTTCCGGAAGTGAAGCATGTATTCATAAATTCCGGAATCCGTTACGATATGGCATTGGAAGACCAAGCTGCTGCGGAAAAGATGATTTGCAATTTCACCTCCGGGCATTTGAAGATTGCACCAGAACATTTTTGCGATGATATTCTACAGCTTATGCGAAAGCCGCCGGCAAAAGAGTTTGTGCGTTTTATCAATTTTTTTGAACAGATTAAAAAGAAGAACCATTTAAATTTTTACCTTTTGCCATACTTAATTTTATCACATCCGGGAAGCACTAACGACAGTGCTCGTGCCGTCGGAAATTTTTTGTTAAAGCACAACATCAGCACAAGGCAATATCAGGATTTTACACCTACACCGCAGACTATTTCCACTGCAATGTTTGTAAGTGGGAAAAATTTGCAGCATAAAAATATAAATATTGTACATTATTCGGCAGCAAATAATCCGCAGCGGAAAATTCTTGAAAATATGCTGCGTTATAAAAAGAAATAAGGAGTTTTTCATGGAAATTAAAACGCATTATTTTGATCTCGGCGGAGAAATCAATATGATTTGGGGACAAAGTCATTTTATAAAAACTGTGGATGACTTAGCAGAAATTTTAGCTGCCGCAATTCCTCATGCTAAATATGCAGTTGCTTTTAATGAGGCTTCAGGCGAAGCTTTAATTCGTTACCAAAGTAATGATGAAGAGCTTGAGAAAAAAGCTGTTGAAATGATGAAAGAAACTGCAGCCGGTCACACATTTGTAATACTGCTGAAAAATGCATTTCCTATTCAAGTAATGGCAAAAGTGAAAGCTTGTGATGAAGTTGCAAGAATTTTTTGTGCTACTGCAAATCCTGTTACAATCTTGACCGCTGAGGCAAACGGAGGAGCCGGAATCATCGGTGTAATAGACGGCGTTTCTCCGAAAGGCACAGAAAACGATTCCGATAAAAAAGCACGACGTGAATTACTTAAAAAATTTGGCTACAAATTCTAATGATTAAACAGGGACAGACCTGCATTCTATTTTGGAATTGCGGTCTGTCTGTTTTTTTAATCTTTTAGACAACCAATCGGAACAATATAAACTCCGTCAGGTCGTCTATAAGCCTGCTCCGTTCCTGTAATGACCATCAGCAAATCAGGCACCCGCAGTGTCGGACCTCGTTCCGTTTCGTTATATTTTTTCACAAGAGATTTTATTTCTTTCAAATGTTCACACCCTTCGTCAATTTCCTTATAACCGAGCTTAAATTCTATCAGGGCATATCTACCGTCTTTCAGATGAAGAACACAATCTGCTTCAAGATTATATCTGTCATGATAATAAGAAAGTCTTCCTTCATTTTTTGCAGAATAAGCTCGCAAATCACGCATACAAAGGCTTTCAAAAATAAATCCAAAAGATTGAAAATCCGTAAAATAATAATCAGGAGAAAGCCCTAATGCTGCAACCGCAATAGAAGGATCACAAAAACCTCTTTTTTTACCGGAACGAATTGCTGTTGCCGACCTGATTGAAGGACACCAAGCATTAACATCCTGAATCACAAAAAGTTTTTCAAAAGCAGAAATGTATGAACTTAAAGTGTCATCAGAAATACTTTCCGATGCAGAAATGACATCCTTTAAAATATTCGAAGTTTTAGCCAAAGTTGAAATATTTCTAGCATAGGAACGTAAAATTTGTTCTGCCCACAAAGGATTACGATTAACATTATCAACGGTAGAAATATCCGTATTGCAAACACTCGTTACATAATCCCTCGCAATCTGAAGTTTAGCCCTGTCTGACTTCCTTGAAAATTGTCCGGGCCAACCGCCGCGGCACGCTGCAAAAACAAGTTGTTCAATTTCAAGACTCGACTTTGAATCAATTTCCATTCGAGGATTACTAAAAAGTGCAGAAAGCGAAACCGTTCCGTTGGATTCACCAGTTTCAAACAAAGACATCGTATCCATTTTCATTCTGGTGATTCTTCCTGTTCCGGAATGCATTATTTTTTCTTTATCGACAGAATTGGAACCGGTTAGGATATAAAGACCGGTTTCATTTCGTTCATCAACAGAATTTCTTACCGTATCCCAAATAATGGGAATTTCCTGCCATTCATCTATAAGACGAGGATTTTCTCCTTTTAGCAACAGAGACGGTTTTACATTAGCAGTTTGTCTATAACCTTCATTTTTATCTGTATCTTGAAACCTGATTATACTCTTTGCCTGTTGTGTCGCAGTTGTTGTTTTTCCGCACCATTTCGGACCTTCAATCAAAACAGCACCGCTGCATTCCAGTCTAAATTCTAATTCGTCATCAGCAAGTCGTTTTAAATACCCCATCTGCATTATCCTCCGCAGACACAGTATAGCACATTCGGATTTTTTGCGTTATTTTATTAGGTAAAATTGAGGACATTTATTCGGTATTTTTGCGCCATTTTATTCGGTGTTTTTGTGGCAAAATAAACAGTTGGAAAAAAACTTTAATTCCAAGTATTGTTTAAACAAGGACAGATCTGCATTCTATTTTGGAATCGCAGTCTGTTTGTTTTTTTTAATCATGAAGCCACAAAGTCAGAACCTTATACCAATAGTCCCATGAATAGCCGGATGACGGATGATATACTCTGATAGTTTTAACTCGTTTATTTCCGGACAGCAGATATTCTCCATGCATTACCGAAAAATTATCAACATTCATCGGCGGTTTGCCTACCCAATTTTTTGTAGGAATATAATTCCACAGTCTATTTCCCCAAACTATCATATAATCCGGCTGATATTTTTCAAGCACGATGAATAAAGCAGATTCCGCTTTCATGTACTGCTCTTTTGTCCCGGCAAGTCTTACATCCGACATCGGTTCCTGCAAGTAATTATAAAAAATCAATGAGTTCCAAATTTTTATCCGTTCATCTCTGTCTGTTTCATGCCCTACAAGTGAACGTTCAAATTTGGTGAAAGTGCTGTACGATTTATCATATAAATGCATTTTCATCACATAATTTGTAAAATCTTTTGATGCCTCACCGGGATCGCAGTGATGACTTTCACCTAATATAAGAATTTTTTTGCCGAAAATTCCGCCGCTGTAATAATTAGCACCCACAAATGGTAAAAAATTAATTTCTGACATAACATTCTCCCAATAAAAATGCCGGGCATTAGTTTATGTCACCGGCAAATAATTTTAGTTATTTTAGAATTTTCTTGAATTTTTTTCTTATCTGATTCATTTTTACTCTATTTAAATTACCTTGAGATCCCTGCATATCTTTATATTTATTACAAAGATGATTAAATTGTTCATTTAAATCTTTAATTTCTGTTTCTTTATCATGTTGTTCGATATGCTTCTTATTCTTAATAAGAATACCTAAAGAATTAGATATCGCCTTTAACCCCATTTCAATATCAGGATCTTTCTCTTTCTCAACAGACTGAGCAATAGGCAGAATTTGGTTGTTAATGTCATGAATTGCCTCTGAAATTTCTTCTTTTATGTCTTTCTCATTTTTTTTGTTCTTTTCTCTTTCTTTTTCGTTCTTTTCTTCCTTGCTTTTGCATTCGTTGACACGTGATGAAATTTTATTCTTATATTTTTTATAAACAGCAATTTCATTTTCTGAGTAATTATTGATTATCTCATTTACCTTAATTTTATTTTCACGATCAATTTCTTCATTTTTACCGCTAGGTTTCCAGTTTAAAGCTACATCCAACATTTTTAGATTATAATTATTATCAATAACTTTCTCAACAAACTTGTTTATTTTGCTATCCACTAGCAATTTATGTGATAAGACACAGACAGAAACTATTACAATAAGCACACAAATTATAATTATTATCAATTTATAATTAATAAGATACCATTTAGCATACAATTCTATATCAGAAATTTCGTTGTTGATAAATTTTATCTTATTATCACTAAAATCTGCAGTCTTATACCATCCTAAAAACAAAGCTCCAGAACGTCTTGGATTTTTCAATTTTATACATTTATTCTCCACATTATAACTAATAGGATTTACACTGACATTCTTTCCGCCGTTTAGGTTGTAATTAATTGTATAGTTTATTAAATCCCATTTCGCATACAACTCTATGTTACCTGTATTGCCCTGCGCTATTTCTGTTACTTTATCTCCACTAAAGTCGGCATTTCTATACCAACCCGCAAAAGTACAACCTGTTCGTTTGGCATTCTTTAGAACTATCGATTCCGTTGCTATGTTATAATTTTTAAGATTAGTTTCTACATTTTCTCCGCCATTCAAATTATAGTTTATTGTGTAGTTAGCCAATTGCCATTTAGCATATAATTTACCATCTCCTACAATGTTCCAATTGGCTACACCGACACATTTTTCATTATAATACTGATATTCTTTTCCATTTGAATCTGTAAAGTAATATCCTTTAAAATCATATCCTTTTTTCTTATGAGGAACAGCAATATTTGGTAGTACACTTTCATAAGTTGCAGCAATTTTTAAAGATTCATTATCATCTAAAGTTACAATATAAATATTAGCATTCCATTTCGCATATAAATCTATGTTACCTGTGTTGCCTTGCACTATTTCTCTTACTTTATCTCCGCTAAAGTCTGCACTTCGGTACCAACCGGTAAAAGTGTAGCCATCGCGAATAGCTTCTTTTAACACGATTGATTTATCAGTTACATTGTACCTTACTGGATTAACTTCGTTATTCAGACCGCTGTTTAGGTTGTAGTTGATTGTATAATTAATCAAATTCCACTTAGCACACAACTCTATGTTACCTGTATTGCCCTGCGCTATTTCTGCTACTTTATCTCCGCTAAAGTCGGCATTTCTATACCAACCGGCAAAAGTGTAGCCATTGCGAATAGCTTCTTTTAACACTATTGAGTTATCGGCCACATTGTAATTTACTGGATTAGCTTCGTTATTCAGACCTCCGTTTAGGTTGTAGTTTATTGTGTAATTAATTAAATCCCACTTAGCATACAACCCTATGTTACCTGTGTTGCCCTGCGCTATTTCTGTTACTTTATCTCCGCTAAAATCCGCACTTCGGTACCAACCGGCAAAAGTGTAGCCATCGCGAATAGCTTCTTTTAAAACTATTGA
>JBNMHA010000100.1:0-8496 GCA_050872545.1 Spirochaetales bacterium
CCCCAGGACTGTAGTGGAGCCTCTAACCACATCAATATGTATCGAGTATTCATAATTTACGCCTTTGCTGATTCTACAACTGATGAAATCAAATTATCTATAGAAAAATTTTCATCTATTCCAAATTCATAGTCTGCGATTTTTCCAAATAGTGAACCAGATAATTTTTCTTTCTTTGCAAGTTCTGTTTGAATTCTTTCTATACTTGGCTGCAAAAATCCGCCGTCTTTTGGTTTTACCGGAGTTTCAAAAGACAATTGTATTCCCTGCCCTTTGCGTACCAAAACTTTAGCGTAATCCCATAAGCAGCTTCCAGCTTGCGATGTCTGTCTTGCTGACGGAACAGCTACATACAAAGCCTTTATAAATGCTTCTATCGCCTGTGGGAAAAACTCGTCACTTTCACCCAAAGTTTCATACAATTGTCCTAAATCCAAACTAATATAACGATAATATGTAGCAGCATTAAATTCTAATGTTCCCATGTGTGCTGAACCTTGTTCATCGGAATAATCATCCAGTGCAGTAAAAAATTCTATTTCATTAGCAACTTTGTGAGTTGAAATTGCATGGTTAAATGACGCTGCAGCTTCTACATCCATTGTCGGAGCCTGTGCAACCATTCTGCCGAATAACGCAATATCAAGACCGTCTAGTTTCTCTGTATTTACAAATTTTGACTTGCCGATAATATCAGAAAGCTCTTTAGCTTGCTTCTTAGCATCCTTTTGTTTTATTACAGCGTCAGGCTCAAAAGCATTTTCTTTAAATTTTTCAGCTATAAGTTTGATTTCTGAAGGTCCCATGAACAGCAGTGTATCTGTTTTGGATGTATCAGCAACATCATCTTCTTCTGCTTTTTTCTTTGTATTCTCACTTTTCTTTACAAAAATGCCTTCAATTTTATCGCCGCAGCTTTGAGCTTGTTCTTCTGTTGCTCCCAATTTTTTGCACTCCGCAGAAATCAAATCTGCCAATGCTTTTGTTCTGTAACCTAAATCTACTCCGCTGATTTCATGCATTGCCATACGGATCGCTCTTTTCCAACACTGACTGGAAACTCTTGCACGTGTTGTACCACCCACAACGGCTGTCTTTGGTGCACCTACATCATCACGGTTCAAACATGTAACAGGAAACGACTGCAAGATATGAAATTCTATTCTTTTATTACTGTAAATATTATTTGTTGTACTCATTTTTAAAACTCCTATAAATTGTAATTAAAATTATTAGTTTGCTAACGGAACAATCTGCAAAAGACCAAAGCCGAATGTTTTGCTTCTGCCCAAACCGTTCTCAAATGCTTTTATAAAAAGCTCCTTATCTATAACGTGAAGTCTGCCTACGCATTTTGCCTTACCAAGCACTACATTTTTTCCATCTTTGGTAAATTGAAGAACATTTGTATCACTGACAGACAAACTATCCGGCATTATTTCAAAACCAAAGCTGCCGGATTTTTCGATAAACCAAGACTTGATTTCTTCACGACCTTTTACAGGAATCATTTTCCCGGTTTTACCATCACGCTTTACCGGATTAATCATCACCTCAAAGCCGTAATATTCCTGTTCCAAAAAAGCAGCAGGAACTTCTTTAGATTCTATTGTTCCTATTTCCGGCAGCATAGGCTGATTTTTTGAAAGAATAAGAATTCGCTTTTCATAAAAATTACCGCCTTTGTAAGCAAATAAAAAAGAACGAGTTTCGTCATCTTCCTTAGGAAATAAAGAATACACAATCTTATGAATTGTATAAGTATCAAAAACGCCTGAATTTCTGTTCTTGATTATTTGAAAATCATTCCTTGATAAATGAAGAACAGAAAGTATCATTTTTTATCCTCCTTATTTTTTTCCAGTATAATTTCATAAAACTGTTGCGCCCAACCGGCTTTTATTTTCTCCGGAGCTACGTCAAAATATTTCAGTTCTTTTAATAAAGATGCGTAAGAAATCGCAACAGACTTACTGTTTATAAATCTCAATACCGACCGTAATATTTTACAAACATCCTCCGTTGAATCACACGCCAGCACTCTGCGTAATCTGGCACGTGCCGGTTCGCTCTCAATGTCTGAATCGTAAGCCACCAGCAATGCTTTGCCAAATTTCAAAGAACCATCAGTACTTCTGTCCGAATTGGCAATCGATGAAAATACAGTGATATACGGCAATCTTTTTTCCGGATATTCAAGATTAACTCCGTAATAAGCCAAATATTCCCAGCATTGATATTCAGTATCCGGGTTATCCGCTTTTTTAAAAGCCGCCCTCATCGCCGTTCCGGTTTTGGAATTTACAGATTCAAAAAAACGATTAACAAGCTTTTCTTCATACGTTTTTTCCTGTTCTCCATCCATTTTTAATTATCCTCCTTTATTTTAATAGCAGGTCTATTTTTAGCCCAAGCTTCAAGCTGCCTTGCTGTCAGATTGGGGCATTGTTCATCGTAAATTTGCAGTGCATAAGAACGAATTTCTTTTCTTAATCCAAATAATTTTTCCATAGGACTACTTTCACTGCAAATATCTATTAATTCTTGGAATTTTCCCTCACATAACTGCCAATAGAGGTTCGTTCCCTGAGCTGCTAAAGATTTTCCATCGCACAGTAATCCTGAAAAATAATTGAAAATACTTGCATATAAAATTTTGGCGACTTTTTCCCAAAATTGCATTTCATCTTCTAAATATTTAAAAAAAGTTTCTCCTATAATGTCCTGTGAAAACATAACATCCGATTCCACAAAATTGTCTGTACCAGTTAAATATTGTTCACCGGCATTGCTGCTTACTTTCACACCACCAGACCATATCGAAAATACTGTCATATTTTCTTGTCTTTCGAGAACGTTTTTCAATTGAAAACATTCAAAACCATCAGCTTTTGATGAATTCCAAAAAGAAATCATAGAAGTAAGCATTCGCCATGGTCTCTTTTCCGGGTCTACCCATAATACTTTAGGCTTTGGTTTTGCATTAAAAAAAACAGTCACCGATGGATCCACTACGTGATTTTCATAACCGAGATGTGTAATTCCTTCAGTATTATGAATTCCATTATCATCTATCAAAACAAACCTGTTCATTGGAATAAGTCTTCCCAGATATGAAGTCTTCAAACTTCTTGCAATGTCATCATCCTCTCCGATAGGCATTCTTTCCCAAGGTGCAATTCCAATGCCGTTTGGATACATTTTAATACCGCTTATTTTTTCTTGCGTGAAAATATTGAAATAGACGGAATTCAATATCGATGTTGTAAAAACAAAAGAATGAAGCATTCCGGAAAAACCTAGTGAAGGACCAAATTTTGCGGAAGAAGGTTTTCCTTTCTCATTAGTTTTCCCAGTATATCCTGAAGTCAACACCACAGAATTATCTGCTTTCTTACCTCCAAATGCAAACCCCATTAGAAGCAGCACAAGCATTGCCTTTTCAGAATCATCGATTTCCTTTTCAACTTGAATTTCCGTTACCACAGATGTATTCC
This sequence comes from Spirochaetales bacterium, assembly GCA_050872545.1. GTDB lineage: Bacteria > Spirochaetota > GWE2-31-10 > GWE2-31-10 > GWE2-31-10 > RGIG8597. Next base: position 3,498 of record JBNMHA010000100.1, read on the forward strand.
CAGTAGCTATCTCCATTTGCAATGCACCAAAGGAATATTTTTCAGCCTGTTTTACCTCTTTCATCTGCAAAAACGGATGTTCTCCGTACAGCCAAAAGCAATCGTAATGCTCATCTAAATATTCAAGCACTTTCTCCTGTAAGCCTTTTACACCCAAATTTTTCCATTCGGTGTAATTTTCCGGTGTATAAGCACTCTGCGCTATTGCCAAAAGCAACTTAAATACAGCAATTTTTTCTACCGGATTACCTCCTAATGCTGTTATGGTTTCATCGGTAAAAATTGTCCGCAAACTGACTTTCCCTTTATCAGTAACCGGAATCCATTTTTCATCAATAAGATTAAACTTATTTTCTATCACCTACTCCTCCTTTGTTATTTGATAACCGAGTTTACCAGTATATAAAATTTTTTCATTGCCTTTTAATATTTCTAAATTTCCAAGTGTTTTTAAATAATCATCATTTCCGACAATCGCTGCCCGAAATGAAGATTTTTCATCATCATCACGCATTTTTATGTATACATAGGAAGAAAAGCATTTTATGAGCCTATCAGTTTCCGGAGCATTTTTTTCTGATACTGTAACGCAATGCTCCAGAATTGCCTTTGCAATTTTTCGTTTTTCATTAGTGTTTTTAGGTTTTTCGGGGATTTCCATAACATCGTTGTTGCCGTAAAAACAAATTTTACAACCTTTTTCTGTTGTATCAAAAGATTTTAAAAGTAGCACATTAATGTTTTCTATTTCTGAATATCTGGTTTGGACATCCATTTCATCCTTTGTTGAAATTTCTGTAGCCAACCCGATTCTTGCAAAACTTTCAAGCTTTGCTTTTTTGTCTTCAAGCTCTGCTTTAAGTTTTTTCAGTCTGCCTTCTTCTTCACGCTCGTTATACGTTGCTTCAAGAATCTCACGTATATCTTCCGGCAATCTGACATTTTTCAAATCTTTCCATACTTCCAGTGTTCTGCACAGAATATATTCACTGTAAACATACGCTGAATCGCCAAAGCAATTGCTCTTTGTCAATGATTTTTCATACTCTGGAGAAAGAATAACAGCACTGCAAGATGCATTATTCGGACGCTGCAAATCATTTTTTGTATGCCGCCACAATCTTCCCAACCGCTGAAAAAGCATATCGGTAGGACAAAGGCGAGTCACCAAAAAATCAGCGTCAATATCTATTGACTGCTCCAATACCTGTGTTCCGACAAGTATTCTGCCTTTTTCTGTTCGCTGTGCACTGTCCTTGCCAAAAAGTCCAGTCCATTTGCCCTCGTTTTCAGTGCGTTTTGTTTTTAGAAATCTGGAGTGAATAAGTCCGCATTCAACATTTGTACCGTTAGTTTTAGCCGCAATCTTTTTAAACACCTGTTGGGCTGAAGCAATTGTATTTTCTATCCACAACACCTGTTGACCTTCTATAGCTTTTTGTACTGCACACTCTAAGATTTCATTGTCATCATGTTTTATCGCAATGTTGACATTTCGTGTCGTACCGCCTGCAGATGCAATTTCTTTTAGTGTACGCGATTCTTCCGGAACGGCAGTAATTAAAGGATATGCAGAGGATAAAACAAAATGCGGAACATCCAATATTTTTTTCTTCTGAGAAGCTGTCAATGTCGCACTTAAAACAATGACAGTACACTGAGATTCTCTTAAAAACTCAATCAATTTATTTAAAATCGTACCTGTATAAGCATCGTAACTGTGCACTTCATCCAATATAACTACTTTACCAGCCAATCCGAATGAACGCACCATTTCATGTCTTACATTTAAAACTGCCATCAAAGCTTGATCTACTGTTCCTACTGCAAACGGAGCTAAAATTCCTCTCTTACCAGAATCAAACCAAGTTTTGCCGGCATCACCGTCTTCACCAAATACTTTTTCTTCCAACCAAGCAGCCCCATGCAAAAGCTTCAATTTTACAGATTCAGAATTTTCACCTGTTACTTTTTCCAGAAATGAAAGTACTCTTTCAAAAATTTTATTGGAAGTAAGCTGAGTTGGCAAACCAAAATATATTCCATTTGCCTGCCCGCTTTCTAACATTTTATATGCGGCATATAATGCAGCTTCCGTTTTACCGACTCCCATAGGAGCTTCTAATATGTAAACACCCGGTTTATTTATTGATTCAAAAAAATCAGTCTGAATCTTTCTTGGTTCAAATCCAAAAATTGCAGAGAACGACAAACCGTTTTTTACTTTTATTTTTGAAAAACCTGCCTGTTCCACTGCTTTTTCTGCATATTCTTTAAGTTCATCATCTGACAATTTATCAAAATAATCCTGTGTAAATCCGGCAAAAACACCACCTGAAGCAATCCAATCAGCTACAATTATCAATCCACCAATCGAACACGCTTTATTCCAACTGCCAATCTTTTCCAAATTTTTATTCGGAAGAAAAATCGAATACAACTTATCTAAAAGCTTCTAACGCAGTTTACTCCATTCTTCACCGCCGTATATTCCATCGTTTTCACTCTTTGGCATTGAATTCGGTCTGAATCCATGATGCATTCCTTCTATTATTGAAATAAAATCATCATCTTGCGGAATTGCTTTTAATATATTTCTGAAAACTGCTTGCGTTACTTTCGCATGAAAACAACTTTCAGTGCGTTTTGCCCAACTGCTTTCAACATCTCCCAGTTCCGGGTAATCTTCTTCTTTGAAATCACTGATACTTTTATAAATCATCTTTTGAAATGCGGGGCTGATTTTGCCGACATCATGACTTGCTGCAATAAACTCGCTGCTGTCCGGGAAGATACATTCCCGAAGCTCTTGCGGAAAGCAATCTAAAATTGCCCGTGCCACATATCCGGTAATAAGACAATGCTAAGTCACATCTATTCCTGGAAGTGTTTGGTTGTTTTCTGTAATCACAGTTTTACTAATTGGTGTAATTTTAACCGGAATATTCTCCTTGATAGTTTGTGTTTTTTGTCTAGGTTTTATCATCTGCTGTTCCTTATATTGTAATTTGAATTACTGTATCACTATCGGAAAATCGCATAAGTTTTGCACTGTAACTGCATTGTGAAGGTCTTGCTTCTCTGATAATTTTAGCTGCTAATGCTCTTAAATGACCTGCTTTTTCCAAACCGGGATTTGCGCAAAGTTTTGACTCAATATTTTCTATACAAACGGAGATCGCATTTTTATCAGCTTCGTTGTAAGGTTCAATCTGGACTGCCACACGAAGATTTTTAAGAAAAATGTGCTTTGCCTTTCGCAATTTTTCAGCACCTTCCAAAATATTTTTGCCAATAAATTTATACGTCAGCCTATCTAAAATTTTTGAAGATTTTCCCCAATTGTAAAATCCCATTCCGACAATCTGCAATGTTACAACCGCATTATTTTCCTTAAAATAGCGAATATATGACTGCTCCAAAGTTTCCTTTGATAAATCCAGCTTCAATTTCTTTTGCGCAGAATCAAAAATCAAAGGAACTGTATCTTCATTAACATTTCTCATTATTCCGAAACAAAGCGAAAATAAAATTTCCACAGAGAAATCTTCCAATATATATTTAGTCAGCGGCGGAAACTTATTAAAAACATTCTTTCTGCACAAATACAATTTCCCGACAAGCAAAGAATCTTTCGCTTCAATCGCATTCAGCAGCGCACCGACATGAACCAGATACGAGAAAATATCGCAATCCGAAATATCCACACTCGGCGCAACGAAAACTTTTGAAGTATTATTCAATTCATCGCATAAGAACTTGTACTCGCATGGTGAAAAATATGTGCTTGATATTATTTCTTCATAACCAGAAATATCAAAAGACTCCGAAATTTCAACTTTTCCCAGATAATCCAACTGCCCAGTTTTGCTTTTTGAAAACTCAAACCAATTTGTTCCATTGTTAATAAGAATTTGCGCATTCATAATGATACCTCCATAAATAAATACAATTTTACCGCACTACCTGTACCAAAGAATGATACAGCAAATAAAAAATATGCGGCAAACTAGGTGGGAATGTCTGCCGCAGGAAGTCAAGACTGACACCAAAAGTTAAACTCGAAATCCGGAACTTACCTCCTTTTAAGATCCGTGGCACGTTGCAGTTGCAAGTACCAAAAAAGCTGTCTGCAATATTGAGAGGATTGCATTTCTGTTAGTTTTTAAGCAACTTTTAAATGTCATTAAAAGCACTTTAACATTGCTTGAGTGTCAAAGAATGCGACAATAATAATTTTTTTTAAGAAATTTTTTGCTTAATGCAGTGAATGCAGTGTGCCAGACCTTAATACCAAAAGTGAATATTGTATTCCATAACGAAATCAGAGTTTATTTCTGAACAAACTTCCAGTTTTCGCTAGATCCTAAAAATGAAAAAGATTAAAAATAGACAGCACAATAAGGGGCAACGCATGATTATTTCTACCGCAACAGAAAAAACAATTAATTCAAGATTAACCAGATGCAACGATAGAAAAGGAAAGAGTGTTAAAAAAATTGAAAAATTCGGAGTAACAATATGAATCTTAATTTGAGAAGCAGCGTTATTGAAAATTATCATTCAGGTGCACAGCTTGCAAGAGTTTTGACTGAAGATTGGGTAAATCAAAATATGTATTGCCCTCGTTGTGGAAATACACGCATTAAGCATTTTGAAAATAATAGACCCGTGGCAGACTTTTATTGTCCATCTTGCAATAATGAATATGAATTAAAGAGTAAAGATGGTGATTTGGGACATAAAATAAATGATGGAGCATATAACACAATGATTGAGCGGATAACAAGTGATGATAATCCTGATTTTTTCTTTATGAGCTATTCAAAGAGAGAATTGAAAGTGAGGGATTTTATTCTAATTCCCAAACATTTTTGGAGTGATACAATAAAAGTGCAGTGCCTAAATAGCCGAAAAACTAAGGAGCATGGCAATGAAAAGGTACGACCAAAATTTCAAGGACGAGGCTTTGAAGCTCTCGGACGACATCGGAATCAAA
>JBNMHA010000101.1:0-8460 GCA_050872545.1 Spirochaetales bacterium
ATATCAATATTATATGTTTTTTTTGTTTTTATAATGTATTTTTAAGCTAAAGGTTTATATAGTCGATATTTTGTAGATGATTTGGAAGGAGCTTACATGAATATACGTGAGTTTGATGGTGAATTAAAATTTCAAAATGATGGGAAATTGTCTCTTTTCTTTTTAGGAATAGGTTCTGCTTTTTCAAAACTGCATTACCAAAATAATCTTTTGATAATAAAGGGTGACGATTCTCTGCTGATTGATTGCGGAACAGTTTGTCCTACAGCTTTTTATCATTATAAATCAAGCATTATCAATGTTCGCAACTTTCTGATAACTCATTCACATGCCGACCACATAGGTGGATTGGAAGAAGCTATTCTAATGGGGCGTTATGTCACTAAAATAAAACCAAATATTATAATTACAGATGAATATAAAACTTGCTTGTGGGAAAATTCTCTGAAAGGCGGAAATGCTTACGGAGAATGCGTTGACGGAAAGACTTTGGAATTTGAAGATTATTTTGAACAGATCCGCCCGGAGCTGATTTCTGAAACTCCTCGTCCGCTGTATCAAGCAAAAGTCGGCGGTATTGATATAAAGTTGTTCAGAACAATGCACATGCCGGACAGCGCGCTTTCTTGGAAAGATTCGTTTTTTTCATACGGTGTTGTAATAGATGAACATATTTTGTTTCCGTCAGATACTCGTTTTGACTTAGATATGATTTCTTGGTTGTACAATAAATATCCAATTGAAGTAATTTTTCATGATTGTCAATTCTATTCGGGCGGAGTTCATGCTTCTTATGATGAATTGAAACGACTGCCGGAAGAAATTAAAAACAAAATGTACCTTTGTCATTACGGTGATAATTACGAAAGCTTTACTCCTAAGAACGACGGTTTTGCTGGTTTTGCACAGCAGGGTTGCTACTACGATTTTGATTAGCCTAAATTAAGTTTTTATTTATAAGGGACAGACCTGTATTCTATTTTGGAATCAGGGTCTGTCCCCGATAATAATAACCAACGGCTGCGATGTGGCTGTTCAGTACATTTTGTTTCCGACAATATCCGATTATTCACAATATCCGATTATTCTATAAAAATATCCGGTTCGTTAGGCATAATGATTGCCGCAATTATATATATAAGTATTCCGCAGCCGATTCCGAAGAACGATAGCAGAACAGTAAGCAGGCGCACTATTGTCGGGTCTATATTAAAATATTCCGCAATTCCGCCGCATACGCCGAAAAATATTTTATTGCGTGACTTATACAATCCCTTTTTTATCTTTGGTTCTTCCGGTTCACCCATTTTTTACTCCTTTATTTGAAATTTAATCGTTCGTACTGCCCTGTCCGATTATATAATTTACTCCGCTGGCAAAATTAAAATCCAGTTTATTTCCGAGTAAATCTGTATTACCACTGTATGTAAGTGCAGCATTAAATTCTGATACTCCCATTTGATTTCTTACCCAAGTAAATTTTTCCAATCTATTATTTTGCAGCAGATAAGAATTTCCGTAATTATCGTCGCTTTTAAACGAATAAAACATTAAATGTTTATTTTCATCGGAAACATTCGGTGCTTTTATAGTGTTGTCGGTGAATAAAATCTTCTTACCTGTCGAGCCGTGTGTTCCGCCGACTGTCAAACAATGAAAACCGTTCCATCCCCAATTATGCGACCAATTATTTTCTGCAATAAAAGCAGCTTCATCTGCCGCGGTTACATCATAATTTACAGTGTTGCCGCTTATTTCAATATCATTTCTGTCGTAATCCGAATCTCGCATAGAATTGTACGTAAACATAGTTTTTACAGGTTTGCTGCCGGCTTTCATATTGAATGTATTGTTTTTTATTGTATTCACATTCTGTGTAAAGTACTCGATACTGTTATAAACATTAAAAGTATTGCCCGAAATTTCACCGCCGAGATATGAAAAACTGCCGATTTTTCCATGAACATTCACTGTATTATTAATAAATTTTCCCTTATTTTTGAATACCGAACAAAGTCCTGTTGAATCTTCCTTAAAATTTATTGTGTTATTTTCAATTATCGCTGTACTGCGGGAGTCAAAAATTACTCCTGAAGAACCTGTTACTGTAAGGTCGAAAATATTGTCGCGAATATATGCGGTATTGTCCAACGTCCCGAATGTCATTAGGTTTGAAGGAATATTTGCAATTACATGATTTCTTTCAAAGACAATATCTTTAAGTCCGTAAGAATCATCATAACCGATTGTAATTGCCATTACTCGTCTGCTTGCCGTAGAATCGCTTGGATACATAGTATTTCCGGAAACAAGAATATTGTGAACATAAGCGTCTGGCGCATACCACTTTTGGCTGGAAAAAATTCCCATCATTTCATCATGGCAGTTTTGATACATCACATTGTTAAGAATTTTATTATTCTCTGTTCCGTGTCCGTAGAAGTCCATTACACCGACACAAGCACCGCGTTCTACTCCGCTTAAATTTGTCAGAATACAATTTTCCACAGTCGTATTTTTTACTCCGGAATACAAGGTTACATTTGTATACTGGCGGTCTAGGCTGCTGTCATCATCCTGAACGCGCTGGTCTACATAAACTTCACAATTTTTAATTGTTACGTATGTGGAATCTGTTACAACGACTTGTCGATAATAACGTGCCGTTTTTGTTTCACGTGCTTCAATTCGCAGCGAATCGACAGTTGTGTAATGTGAACCCCAAACAGAAAAAAAGAATTCTTGCCAAGTTTCATAACCGTTATCTGTATAAATAATCGACTTGCATTTTCCGTCGGTATCTCTTTCTCCTATTATTGTAAGTTTTGTTCTGCCGATGCTGAACTGTTTTCCGCTGCGGTATTCGCCTGCCGGTACAATAATTTTAGTTTCCAAAGTATTGTCATTATTATTTTCAGAAAGCATATCCATTGCTTCCAAAAAGCGCGGCTGGTCGTCATTAAGCTCATATTTTTCAATTTCTGCCGGTTGCCAGCTATTGTTCGGACATGATGTATTTTCGTTTCCTGTAGTGATTTGCGTACAATGCCCCGCACCAAACTGACGAATATTAATGGTAAGATTTTGTAATTCATAATTAACATTCTGACCTGTTCCGGTACGCATTGTAGAATAAGTTTTTTTATTGGAGCGAAGTGCAGTGATATAAGTCGCCGCGCCGCCGTCGTTTTCCTCATAATATCCGCGAGTGGTAATTTTTACGCCGTTGTTTAACTTTACATTGTATTTTTGCAATTCAATAGCTGTAGGCAGTTCCAATTCTGTAATTGTTTCATCTAATAGCGCAGTACTGTTTTCAAAAGCTACATTATAAATATAGCCCCACACTTCCCAACGATAGCCGTCTTTTTTCATTGTAAACCAATGAACATCTTCCCCATCACGCAGTATTGCATAAGCTGCACTGGAATATTTTATTACTAATTTGGAAACTTCATTCGGTTTATTTATCAATTCTTCTGTATGCGTAACAATTCCGTCGGTAAGGGAACCGCCTTCATTTAAAAAATTGTAACCAGTTCTGTCACTTCCTTTTGGGTAATTGTCAGCATCAAAAATATAAAACCATACATTAAAAACTGGTGTTTCCGGAATGACATTTAATTTATCACTTGGTGTTGCTGTAACTTTTACAGTGTCGGAAGTAAGATTGCCGTCTTTTTTTGCAAATAATGAAAACTCATAAGTTTTGCCGTTTTCTAAATTTCCCACAGTAAAATAACCAGTTCCGGGAGATAACTGAGTTTCTGTTCCGTTCCAGCTTAAAATGTATTCGTAATCCGCATTGTCTACTTTATCCCAAGTCAGCAGCGCACTTGTATTTCCGGCGATAGCTTTTACATTATTAGGAGCCGCAGGTCTTGGTCTTTCATCAAGGTTTACACATTCACTTTCACACAGATTGCCTGTACATGCAAAAATCATTACTGCCGATATAAAAAGCAGCATTGTTTTTAGTTTCATAAAAATCTCCTTAAATCAATCTGTTATTTTCATTACGAAGCTTTTCAGTAAGAGTATTTTATGCCAAATAGCCGGACATGATTTTTTCAGAAATGAGGCATTCTAACAATTTGAATATAAAAAACAAAGATTTATATTTTACTATTTGCTGCGGTTTTAGCCTGTTGGTTTTTCTGGGGACAGACCCTAATTCTATTTTGGAATGCGAATAAAGCCGGTCGGATGTGGAAAGAGACTAAGGGACAGGTCTGTATGCTGTTTTGGAATTAAGGACTGTCCCTTGTATTGCCTGTATTCTCCCGACTTGATCTACAGTGTTTACTTTAGAAAACATTGGGAAGCTGTTGCATTACTTGCAATAAGATTATCGGGTCAAGCCCGATAATGACAATTGAGATAGAAACTCAAAGATGACAAGAGGCTTGTATGGTGTCAGACCTGTATTCCATTTCAGTATTAGGGTCTGTCCCTTGCGCAGTACAAGCGACAAATAAAAAAAGCCGACAAAATACTTTTAGGTACTCAAAAGTCAGAGACAAATCTTTTGAATGTACCGCATTTCGGCTGTCGGCTTAACTTACTTAATTATTATGCAAAACGAAAACGCATGTAAACACTGAAATTACATATATAATGTTGCTAATATATCCGAGCGGATGCAAAGACGAGTCATCATATCTTTCTGCTAATTTATTTTGGATACTGGAATCAATTTTGTATCTCAATCCGCTCATTGCCCGACTATCTACAAATGAATCTATCTGTTCCTCATCCATACTGTCGCCAGTCAGCATTCTAAGTCCGAATTTAAAAAGTCCTCTTGTTAAATTGGCGGTAAAATCAGACTTTCTTCTAAAATCTTCAAGAACATCCATCCTGTGTGATACAACAGCGACCCAAATCAAATATATTATAAGTCCTGAAATCCCAAACACACACAGTAAAGTAATATTCTGTCCTGTGCTGAAATGTTTCCAAGACAAAATAGTATATCCGCAGAAGTAAAGAAAGCTAACTACAGTGGCACCTCCAGTACTTACGCCAAACTTTTGAATGCTCATGAATGCCGATATTAAAGCATACAAGCCAAATGCAGAAAAGCAAATGTAAAATATCATTATCAAACCTCTTTAAAAAATATATTTAAGAAAGAGGAAGATAACATATCGTCCTATCAAATCACGATAGAGCAAAAAACTTTTTTAAAAATTTATTCAATTACCTCATTGCCGTTTTCATCGACAATGATTAACTTTTCTTCTGAAAAAAGCGTATTTTTAAACATAAAAAAGTCTTCCTTTATATATAAATAGCCACTTTTGGCATTCTCAGGAACTTTGAACTCCAATGTTACAATTTCATTATCAGAAGAGACGGCAGAACTGTTTGAAAAAGATATAAAATTATTGATTTTTATCGATGAGTTCTTTTTCTTCTGCGGACAAATATAAAGCATATCATTTAATATATTTGATTCCTTATCTATACAAAAATACGGATTCCAATATTTTCCAATGTATTTAATTTTTTCGTCATCGGTGATTTCAAAATCAGTATCGTAATTTAAATTATTGGTTCTTATTTCTTTTTCGTACATGACCATAACTGTATCACCGACTTTTGCTTTTGGCGGATAAAATTTTATCCAATAAATTTTAGGGTACTTAAATCCATCAGGTTCAACATCGTCACAACTGTAAACGGTAATAACACACGGATTGCCGTCGCAAGAAATAAAAACTAGCAGCACGAAAAATAAATAAATAATTCGTTTCATAAAAACTCCTTGTAAAACAAGTGCAGCACGATTATCGCACTGCACCTGATGAATTATTTTGTTACCTCATTGCCGTTTTCATCGACAATGATTAGCTTTTCATCGGAATATCCTCCTACTGCAAATCCCATTGGGTCAGTTGTCCAGATATACCCGGATTTTGCATTAGCCGGTACTATAAATTCCACTAATACAACATCTCGCCGTTCATCTTCAGAATTAACTAATCCTTGAATCGAAACATATTCTGTTACTTCTACATAGGAAGCATTATCATCTTGTTTTGAAGAAATTCTAGTTATATTTCCTCTCATCCGTGATTCATCATCAGAAAAATTAAAGTTTATGTCCTTATGTGTACCTATATATTTTATCTTTCCATTGCCGGTGATTTCAAAATCTTTGTTATAATCTAAGCCGTTGGTACAATTCCAGTTATCCTTTTCTATAACTATCATGATGGTATCACCGACTTTTGCAGTCTTAGGGGAAAAATATACGGCACGAACAATCGGAGGAACCCAAGTTTCCGGAGGGTAATCTTCACTACACGGATTGCCGTCACAAGAAATAAAAATCAGCAGCACGAAAAATAAATAAATAATTCGCTTCATAAAAACTCCTTGTACAACAAGCGCAGCACGATTACCGCACTGCACTCGATAAATTATTCAGTTACCTCATTGCCGTTTTCATCGACAATAATCAGCTTTTCTTCTGAAAAGCCGCCGGAAGCAAAACACATAGGATCTGTAGTTCGTATATATCCAGATTTTGCATTAACCGGTACTTTAAAATCTATTGCTATAACATCTACCAAATCATAATAAAATCCTTGAATTGAAATATATTCTGTTACATCAATGTGAGGTGCAGTATTATTTCGTTCTGAAATAATATCAGTTATAGTTCCTACAATACCAGATTCATCATAAAAGTCATAAAATGTACCTTTACCTACATATTTTATCTTTCCATCGTCAGTAATTTCAAAATCTTTGTCATAATCCAAGTTTTTAAAACTTTTAGATTTTTCCTCTATTATAATCATATTTATGGTATCGCCGATTTTTGCTTTCTTAGGAGAAAACTGTACGGACAAAATATGTGGAGGCTTACTACCTTGTTTATAAGGGTATTCACACGGATTGCCGTCACAAGAAATAAAAACCAGCAGCACGAAAAATAAATAAATAATTCGTTTCATAAAGTCTCCTTGTAAAATAAGCACAGCACGATTATCGCACTGCACCTGATAAATTATTCTGTTATCTTGAAATCTGCGATTACAGTAGAACCTGCCCCCATAACTTGATTTTCGTTATATAACTCATAGTGAATATAAGTCGGAATGTGATTAGTTTTGTCATATTCAATTTCTATATCAATTATTTGATTATCACAGGGATTTAAAGTCGCTTGGTTGCATTCTTTATAAGTATTTTCAATATCCTCATAAATTGATTCTATTGTCATATACGAACTGTAAGTATATTCCTTGTTATCAAAAGTATTAATCATTTGATATTTTCCGTCAGAATATTGCACTAAGATTTTTTCAGCTGTACTATTAAGATGATATGTGTATTCAAATGCTTGTGGTTTCGATGTTTCCCAAGCTTTTCGCTCTTGTTTAAATGTGTCATAATCAAATTTCATTTCTACGGTACAACATGATGATAAGATTAAAATAAGTAATAAAAACAAATTATATTTTTTCATAAAACCTTCTTGTAAAATAAGCGCAGCACAACATTTACCGCACCCTATAAATTATTCTGTTATTTCTTTGCCGTTTTCATCGATAATGATTAGCTTTTCTTCTGAAAAACCGGAATCATACGTATTACCTACATTAATCTGAAAGAAGCTGCTTTTTGCTCCATTCGGAATAATGCAACGCAGTTCAACAATAATTTCTTTTGTTGTATCTCCGTTTACTTTAAAGTACGTATACTTATTAGGATTTATAACATTCTTAAAAGTCGATTCATCTAAACCTTCCAGATATATAATTTCTTTTTCACCATTTTTGGTTGTATTAAAAATAGGCTTTATATTTTCAGGAATGTTTAAGTTTAATCCCACAATATTATTTCCCAATTCTGTAATTTGAAAATTGTCGTTTAGATTAGCGTTGTTCCAAGCTTTCGATTGATCGTCACCGATAATGTTACTAACCGTAAAAGTTATAGTAAGTTCATCTTCACATTTTAGTTTCTTAGGAGAAAATTTTAAATTAGTAACATGTGGCGGAGTCCAACTTTCACCAGTGTCATCTTCTTTTACGTCACAAGAAATAAAAACTAGCAGCACGAAAAATAAATAAATAATTCGTTTCATAAGCCTCCTTGTAAAATAAGCGCAGCACAGTATTTACCGCACTGCACCTGATAAATTATTCTGTTATCTCATTGCCGTTTTCATCGACAATGATTAACTTTTCATCGGAATATCCTCCTCGTGCAAATCCCATTGGGTCAGTTGTCCATATATACCCGGATTTTGCATTAGCCGGTACTATAAATTCCACTAATACAACATCTCGCCGTTCATCTTCAGAATTAACTAATCCTTGAATTGAAACATATTCTGTTACTTTTACATAGGAAGCATTATCATCTTGTTTTGAACAAATTTTAGTTATATTTCCTCTCATCCGTGATTCATCATCAGGAAAATTAGAGTTTATGTCCTTA
>JBNMHA010000102.1:0-8344 GCA_050872545.1 Spirochaetales bacterium
CGCCTGTATCTTTTACGGACAACTCTATTTTATGCCCTTTCAATACATCCAATTTAACCTCAATTTTTCCACCGGCAGGCGTATATTTTACGGCATTGTCAATTAAGTTGGTAATTATTCGGTCTAAAGCAAGCGGATCTGCCGCAATATAAACATTATCTTTTACATCATAAGTCAAATCAATTTGTTTTTTTGCGGCAGCTTCGGTATACAATTCTTCTTTTAAGCGCAGAATATTTGAAAGATTAGAAATCTGCTTGTGATTATAGATTATTTTTCCCTCTTCCAATTTGCGGCAGTCGAGAATGTTAATCATGTCTTTTTCAATTTTGTTGATATTCTGATTTATAACGTTTAGTTCATCTGTTAAACCGACTTTCTTTATGTACAAATCAAGATAATTTCGTATCAAGGTCATAGGCGTTTTTATTTCATGTGCCAAATTCATGAAATAAAAATTCTTTTCTTCCAAACCTACGTATTTTTTTTCAATCGGCATAATAACTTTCCAATAACTAAATGCAATTATCAGAATGAGGAACAGCAGAATGCAGCTGGAGAAAAATAATATCATGAACAGAAAATTGTTTGCCGCTTTAATAACGTGATATTCGGGGATTATAAATAAATATCTTATATTATGCTTTGAATCTACGCGTCCGACAGCAAAATATTTGTGATTTCGGTATTTCAGCGAAATGTGCCGTATTCCGGAACGTGAATCACGCAGAAATGGGCTTTTTAATCCGGAATCAACCATAAACTTCAATATTTCAGGCTGGTTTGTAATGTTAAAATCAAGCACAAGATTGCAGTAATCCGTATATGACATAGCGTTGCTGTCACTGCGGAAAGCTCCGTTATTTATGTATTCCTCTTTTTCTGTATCGAAATCGAAATCATCTTGACCGGAAGGATGATTAGCAAACATTACATTACCAAATTCATCGGAAACGAACAAAGTTCCCATTCGCAGACGGTCAAGGTGCGAATATAATTTTGTGTAATAATTTAGCGGCTGAATAATTACAGCAACTTTTACAATGTCGTTTTTATCATCTCGTATCGGATACAGAAGAACCGGTTTCTTTTCTGATTCATAACCGATTAAATTGCCTTTTCTTAACATTCCTACTGCAAGATTTTTATTTGGGGTGTCTTTTAAACTGTGAAAAAGTGGGTCATTCTTTAGCCCGATTGCATCTATTTTGTAATCGTTTGACGCATAGTACGAAATTTTGTAATTGCTTTTTGTAATTATTGAAGCTCTGTCAAACTGAATGATAGAGAAATTACCATCAATAGCTGACAATAATTTTTGTTCAAACAATTCCCACAAATGCTGTTCATATTGAATTTCTTCTATCGCACTGTTGAATTGAGTTTTGAACAAATGGTTCTTCACTTCCTTGTTTTGCAAGAAAAATGCATCCAGTGCGGCTTGAAGTCTGTCATTATCGTAATTCAAATTAATTGAAACTTGCTCAATCATTGTCAGGTAATATTCTTGATTTTGCTGATTCAGAAACAACGAAAAGTTTTTCGAGAAAATCGAAATTATTATTATCAAAGGAATCAGGGAACAAATAAGAAGAGTTGTAAGTAATCTTTTGCTTATAATATGTTCGTTGTTCTTTCTCATGTTTAAACTCATTCTAAATATTCTAAAATTTTTCCGTTGGCATCATAGACATCCATTTTAATTCTGCGTCCATTTTTATCATAAGAATAAATAAACTGTTTTTCTGCTTTGTCATTACTGCCGATAAATTCAAGCTTTTCTGTTTGCAGACCTTGTTTGTTATACTTATAAATATTTCGCTGCGATAAATTGCCTTGATTATATAGATTTTCTTCCTTTAATATGTTTGCTGCATCAAATTTTTTCATTGAAATCAGCCTGCCGAAATTATCGAATACCGATTCTTCACTGCTGCCATCTTTTTTATTGTAAGTTGTGGATTGATGAAGTCGTTTGTTAATGTATTCGCAGAATATCACATTCATTGAAGTTTCTCTGTATGTCGATAAAATTTCTCCGTTATCGGAAAAAACAGAATGAGTCGCCGATTCCAGTGAATTATCATAGGTAATAATGTTTTTTTTCTTTTCATCGGTGTTGTAAATATTTACTTTGCTTAAAAATCCGTCGCTGTTGTATTCATAAGAACACGACAAAAGAAGTTTGTTGTTTGAGATAATTTCTTTTTTTCCAAGTTTTCCGTCAGGCAGATAGTGGTACTGAGTGATATTTTCTAACGAACCTGATTGATTAAAAAGTCGCTCTTCCGTAGTCAAATTCGATTGTGCTGATTTGATTGTCTGGTATTTCAATTTTTCGTTTTCATTGAAAGTACTTAATTGTGTCAGAAGAAGTTTTTTATTGTAGCTTGCTATATATTTTAACTTTCCTAAGTCATCAAAAATTTGATATTCAAGATTTGTAGGTAAAGTTTCGGATGCAATATTCTTGTTTTTGCAGCCGACAAAAATAAAAAAGACAACACAAATTATTATAAAATCCGTTTTTATATGCATTGAATTTATACCTTTTATATCGCTTTTTTTGTCATGTTGATAATTAGATGGAAAAATTATAAAGTACCGACATGAAAAAAAGAATACTTATCCTTATAACATATATTTGTACCCTTTCAAGTCTTTATTCCCTTGATTTTTCCTGGGAAGTCGGTGCCGAAGCAAAAATTTTTCCTATTACAGCAGATTTTTATAATAAGTTTTCACTTACAGGTTTTAATGTTGAAATATACGGTGCTTTTATTTGCAGTGATAAGTTTGGGCTGTCTTGGCAGATTGCAAATAATTATCTTTCTCAAACATCTTATGATGATGGAACATTGCCGTCCGGTGCTTTTAATATGCTAAGTACCGGAGTCGGTTTCATTTTTTTGCCGACAGAAAAGTGGCGTTTTGAGTTTAAGCAAGATCTGTTGTGGAATCAGTCTGCGTATGATGTTAAAGAGAACGGAATTTTATCGGAAACTCAAATCGGGACTTCCGCAAGCATAAGTGCATTTTTTACTCCGTCGATGAAGTTTCCGTATCTGCATGTTTCATTGCACAATGATTTTAGATTTTATCCCATAACAAGGAACAAAAATTTTCAGTGGGAATATTTGGGAATGCTGCGCTTTACGGCAAATCCTTATATCAGGAAAATCGGGATTTTTACGGAAGCAGGCTTTTCATATTTAAGTGCAGATACTCCGGCTATAAAATACGACTCATTTTCTTTTATTTGGGACATAGGCGTTAATTTTTCATATAAGTTTGAAAATAAGCGAAAAGATTTGCGAGTAAAAATATTTGATATTTCAAAAAATGAGTTGTCAGCATTGCCGCAAAGAAAAAAAATAAAACGCCCTAAACTTTATTTTGATTTTTATAATGCGTCGGTTGGTGAAAATATCCGTATTGAAGGAATTAGTTTTAATGAAAAAAATCAGCTTACAAAGGATTTGTGCATAAAACTTGAGGCACTTGCTTCATATTTAACGGATTCTCCGTCGGCTTCAATTGTGATTGTAAGCTATGTAGAAAACTCGGTGAAAACAGATGAAGAAATTATGGCGATTTCGGTTGCCCGAACCAATAGCGTAAAGGATTTTCTTATTAAAAATAATGTTTCCGAATCCCAAATAAAACGCAGTCCTTCGGCAATAATTTTTAATCCTGAATTATCGAAAAATCCCTATCTTGAAATAAAAATATTAAAAAAATAGTTGACAGGTGTTTTTTTCTATGTTAAAAGTCGCCTGTCTTTGTGACACCGGTTTATAAGTTATAAAAAATACAATTTGGGCGGTTAGCTCAGTTGGGAGAGCGTCTGCCTTACAAGCAGAATGTCGTCAGTTCGATCCTGGCACTGCCCATTACTCCTCAAAAAAATTAAGGCGATTGTTTTCAATCGTCTTTTTTTGTAGTGCTGCAAGTATTTAAATACAATAGTCAATTTTCTGGTCGGAAAAAGGATTAAATATTTTCTATGGAAGAATTTGATAGACTTGTAGAGATTATAGCTGCCTTGCGTGGAGAAAATGGTTGCCCTTGGGACAAAAAACAAACACATCAGTCACTATTACCGTTTTTGTTTGAAGAAAGCAACGAAGTCGCTGATACAATAGTGAGTAAAGACTACAAACATTTGCAGGAAGAACTTGGTGATTTATTGCTCCAAATTGTTCTGCATTCTCAAATTGCAAAAGAAAACAATCAATTTTCAATTTCAGACGTAATAAATTCAATATCGAAAAAAATGATTCGCCGTCATCCGCATATTTTCGGAAATACGAAAGTTCAGTCGGAAGATGAATTAAATAAATTGTGGGAAGAAATTAAAAGACAGGAACGAGAACAGGAAACGAAGCATGAAGTTTCGGTGTTGGATAAAGTTCCGCAAAATTTAGCGGCTATGCCTAAGGCTAAAAAAATTCAGAAAGAAGCGATAAAAAATGGCTTCGATTGGCCTAAGAATGATTTTAATTCGGTTATAGGCAAAGTAAAAGAAGAAGTAAGTGAAATCGAAGAAGCTGTTCAAAGCAATAATTTTGAAAACATAGAATCAGAAGTCGGAGATTTGCTGTTTGCATCCATACATTTGGCGTATCACCTTGATGTAGATGCCGAGACAGCATTATTTAAATGCAATGACAGATTCTCCAAACGTTTTCGGCTTGTTGAAATTCAGGCAAAGAACAAAAACAAAGAATTAAAAGATTTTACTATTGATGAATTGCAGCAGTTTTGGCGAAATGCAAAAACTTTGCTTTCACAGTTGTCATTTGATGATGCAGTAAAAAAATTAAAAGAGGAAACAGGGGCTTATAATGGAAAAACTTCTTGTAATTGATTTTGGCGGTCAGTACGCGCATTTGATAGCAAAGCGTTTCAGAAAATTGGGCTTTTATACTGAAATTGCATTGCCGGATACAGAACTTGTGCCGGATAATAATTTGAAAGGAATTATTTTGTCCGGCGGACCATCGAGTGTTTATGAAGCTGGTGCGCCTACTCTGCATTCTTCCATTCTTAGTGCTGATGTTCCGATTTTGGGACTTTGCTACGGTCATCAGATTATGTCGTATCTTTATGGCGGAAAGGTGGGAAAAGCAAAAGTTGGTGAATATGGTTTTACTAAACTTAATAAAGTAAAAGATTCGCTTTTGTTTGAAAATATAACTTTTCCGGCACAAGTTTGGATGAGTCACAGTGATGAAATTCTTGTGCCCGGAGAAGGCTTTGAAGTTATCGGTAATACTGATAATTGTGCTTTTGCGGCATTGGAAAACATTGAGAAAAAAAGATACAGCCTGCAATTTCATGCGGAAGTGATTGATACGCCTATCGGAATGGATTTGTTCCTGAATTTTGCACAGAAAATTTGTAATATGCAGAAAAATTGGGACTGCTCGCAAGTTTTAAATATAATTCTTTCGGAAATAAAAAATGAAGCAAAGGATAAAAAAGTTCTTTTGTTTCTTTCCGGTGGCGTAGATTCATCAGTCGCATTTGCTTTGTTAAATAAAGCACTCGGAACGGACAGAGTTTTAGGACTTTACATTGACAACGGTTTTATGCGCAAAAATGAAACTGAAAATATTGAAAAAATCTACAAGAATGCCGGTTACAACAATTTTATTACGGAACTTGCAGAGTCGCGCTTTCTTAATGCTGTAGGCAAAGAGACAGATCCGCAAAAGAAAAGAAAGATTATAGGTGAAACTTTTATTACCGTGCGAAACGATGTTTTGCAGCGGTTGAACCTTGATGAAAATGAATGGCTTTTGGCGCAGGGAACTTTGTATCCGGATATTATAGAATCAGGCGGAACTAAGCATTCCAATGTAATAAAGACTCATCATAACCGTGTAGATGGAATTAAAGAATTAATTGAAAAGGGCTTAATTATAGAACCGTTAAAAGAACTTTATAAAGATGAAGTAAGAGTGATCGGTTCGCATATAGGCTTGCCTGATGAATTGGTAATGCGTCATCCATTTCCGGGACCGGGAATTTCCATTAATTTGCTGTGTTCGGATGAGAATGCTGCGTTCGATGAATCTGAATTGGAACAAACAAATAATGAACTGCGAAATATAAGCCTTGGTGATTTTTTTGATGATTGCGGTTACAAATTGTCTGTTCTTCCGGTGAAATCCGTTGGGGTTCAGGGTGATTTTAGGACATATACGCAGCCGGCTCTTTTGGAACTTGATGATTTGGAGAATAATTTTCCGGATTGGAATAAATTGGAAATGGCATCGTCATATATTACCAATAATGTAAAAACAGTGAACAGAACTGTTCTGCTGCTTCACAAGGCAAAATCCGATTGTCGTTTAATACCTTCATATTTAACACGTGAACGCCTTGATATGATAAGAGAGGCGGATGCAATTGTGACATCGCATTTGAAAAAATCCGGATGGTACAGTAAAATTTTTCAACATTTAACAATTTCCATTCCTTATGCATCAGCAAATGACAAATGTTCGGTTGTATTGCGGCCTGTAGTTTCTGAAGATGTGATGACTGCAAGATTTGCAAATCTTGATACTGCATTGTTAAAGCAAATAGTAAAAGAGATTGCGGCACTGCCTTTTGTGGATAATATTTACTACGATATAACCAATAAACCACCTGCAACTTTTGGATGGGAATAATGTTTCAAAATATCGAAGACGCTTTAGATTACATATATTCATTCACTAATTTGGAAAAAAGTGGGACATCAGCCTCGTGCTATTCATTAGATAATATTCAGAATATTTTAGAATGTATGGGAAATCCGCATAAAGGATTGAAATTCATTCACATAGCTGGAACTAAAGGAAAAGGCAGCACTTCTTTGTTTATAACGAGATTGTTGCTTGAATGCGGTTATAACACGTTGACGTTTACTTCACCACACCTTGTAAGAACAAATGAGCGAGTAATGTACAACATGATGGAAATTTCCAATGATGATTTAATTGAGATTACAAGTTCATTAAAAAGTGTTTTTGATAAAAACGGTCTTGTTCCTACAACATTTGAGCTTTTTTTCCTGATTGCGCTTATGTATGGAATTCAAAAAGATGCAGATTACTTTGTTATAGAAACAGGACTCGGCGGAAGGCTTGACTGTACGAACGTTATTGTACCAGAAATATCGGTAATTACTACGATTGGCTTTGATCATGTTGAAATATTGGGCGACACAATAAAACAGATTGCATCGGAAAAAGCCGGAATAATAAAGAAAAGCCGTCCTGTAATTCTCGGAAAGCAGCTTCATCACTGCGGCAAAATATTTTCAAATATTGCTAAGAAATCTGCTTCACCTTTCAGTTCTGTTAAAAAGCTTTATAAAATCAGAAATGTTCGCTACACAGAAGAAGGCATATCTTTTTCATCCAAGCGTAAAAACAAAGATGAAATTGATTTTTTGCTGCCGTTTTATGGAAAACATCAGATTTGGAATTTTCTTACTGCATTGGAAACGGTTTTGCTGATTTCCCCTAACCTTATTGAACATTTGAAAATATACGGTTCTATTGATTTAAACATTCCGGGAAGAATAGAAAAACTTTCTGCTTCCGATGATATTTTTGTTGATACGGCGCATAATAAAGAATCAATTGACTGCTTGGTTGTTGCACTGAAAAAACATTTTCCCGGCAGAAAATGGAATATTTTATTCAGCGTATGCAGTACTAAAGATGTTTATTATATTTGTAAAAAAATAACAGATATAGCGGACAAAATTCTGGTGACAAATCTTTCTTCATATAAAAAGGCTGATGTACGACAAATTACTAAGGAATTGAAGAAATATTCATGCAATACGGAATTGATTGTGAATCAGGAAGATGCTTTTGCTTCTTTTATGACAGACGAAAAATATTCCGGCACAAAATTAGTTACCGGTTCTTTTTATTTAGCCGGACCGTTTAAAGAATGGTATTTAAAAAAATACAATTAATAAAAAATTATAGTACTTTTCTTAGAATATTTCTTTCATTCCATTTAATACAAGCTGCGCTTATAAAAAAATAAAGTGACAATGGAAATAACGGTGTAAAAAGTAAAATTACGCCTATCGTAATGTTATTTTTTCTCAGATATTTTGCGGTTCTTTTATCACGGAAAAATGTTCGATTCTTATTTAATAAGTTATGCGGACATTCCCAAGGCATGTCGGGTGTTCTGCACGTCCATCCTTTGTTTTTAGATTCTTTAATATTGCAATAGCATGAAAGCATAGATTTTACCTTTAGAAACATGTTATAAAGACAATATATTCATTTTTGGGTTAAACATTTCTTTTAAAAATGTTTTTTAC
>JBNMHA010000103.1:0-8067 GCA_050872545.1 Spirochaetales bacterium
CTGCATCTTCACAGCTTTTTGCAATGCGTCCTATATTAGGAAAATTAGGCGAAAGTTTTACAAGCAGCGGTTTTTTCACAGCCGAGCGTACAGCCTTTACTACAGATGACGCAGTTTCAGGTGAAGCACTGAATGCCAGTCCGAATTCATCTGCAACATTTGGGCATGAAATATTCAGTTCTATGATGTCAATGTTTTGTTCATCCAGCATTACGGCAGTTTCTTTGAACTCTTCAGGTGTAGCACCAAAAACTGACGCTATAATTACCGCATCACTATTTTCTCGTAAATATTTCAATTCTCTGTTGGAGTTCTCAATACCGGTTGATGATAAACCTACTGCATTTAACAATCCGTGTTCATAAACTTGCACAACAGGCGTTGGATGACCGCTGCGTTCTTTTTTTGAAATTGATTTACATGTTATTCCGCCTGCTCCGTTGTCTGCAACGTTTGCCATAGAACAACCGGTAACTCCAAGTATTCCCGAAGCAAGTACGCCGTTTCGTGGAAAATTTACATTACCAAATTTTATTTCCATAAAAATTCTCCTACTAATACTAAAATTCTGAATTCTCTAAATATTCCGGAGTATAAAGCAATGGACAATTCATATTTGCACGATAAAAATCGTTAATTCCCAATTGTTCTAATACGGAATGTTTGCTGATAGCAGTATTTATCAATGATTTGAGCTTTTCAAAAACATCAGCCGGGCGCGGATACTCTTCAATTTTTATATTGTTAAGTTTTAGTTCTTTTCTCATATCCTCAATTGCGTCATTTAAAGAACCGATTTCATCTGCAAAGTTTATATTTTTTACTGCCTGTGCTCCAGACCAAATTCGTCCCTCTGCAAATTGTGAAAGCTGTGTTAAATCGATTTTACGATTTTCTGCAACATGAGATGTAAACTCGTCATAAATCATTTTTGATGAATATCGGATTAATTCTAACTCGTAATCACTTGGTTTTCGTGTTGCAGAAAACATGTCATCCATTGAATATTTTTTTATTGTACTGAAATTAACACCTATTTTTTCGCTTAATTCTTCTATGTCCATAAACATTGATACGACACCTACGGAGCCGGTAATTGTAAAAGGAGAAGCGAAAATTTTATTTGCCGGCAAGCTGATATAATATCCGCCTGACGCAGCATAACTTCCCATTGAAACATAAATCGGTTTAGTTTGTTTTAATTCCATCAATTTTTGGTACATAAGTTCGCTTGCCAACGCACTTCCGCCGGGTGAATTTATTCGCAGAATAACTCCGTGAATATTGGAGTCTTTTTTAATTTTTTCTATGTCATCATTGAATGATTTTTCACCAATGAAACTTTCGCCGTTATAATTATTATCCGCTGATTCTCCGCTTATAATTTGACCGTCTACATATACAACAGCTATTTTTTCATTAGAAGAAACCGGCGAATCTTTTGATAAAAGTGAAATGTATGATTCTAATGAAATTGGCGATAAATTTTTGCCGGCTGAAATTTCGGCAATAAATTCTTCCCGGCTCATTTTATTATCTATAAGACCGTTTTTTAATGCTTCATCCGGTATCATAAATCTGGTTTTATTTTCTGCAATGAGTGAATTAAGAACTGTTTCGTCAATATTTCTGTTTTTTGCAATCATTTCAATTTTTGAATTATAAATACTGTCAAAAACAAGCCTGTATTGTTCTTCCAATTGTTGGCTCATGGTGCTTCTTGCATAATTTTCACCGCTGCCTTTGAAGTCACCTTGATGAATTACATGGAACGCAATGCCGACTTTATCGAATAGATTTTTACTGTAAGGTATAGTTAAACTGTAGCCACCTATGTTTAAATTGGCTGCATTTGTATTCGGCATTGCTATTTTTTCTGCCACTGTACACAGAGCATAAGCACTTCCACCGGAATTTGAAAACCAAGCATAAACTTTTTTTCCTGACTTCTTAATTTTTTGCAGTTCTTGTTCTATTTCATATACGTAGTTCATCGGATATTTTGCGCAGTCGCCGTCAATCAAAATGAATTTTATTTTATTATCAAAACGTGCTTTATCAATTGCATTTGTTATGTCTTTCAATCTCATTTTTTGAGTTGGTGCGAAAAATGAGTTCTCATAAGGTTTTTCGATAATGTTTCCGTCATAATTAATTACTAAGAACGAATCTTTTTGTAAATCTACATTTGTTTGCGGCTGAAATGTAGCTACTAAGCTTATAGCCGCAACAAACAATAAAAGTCCGCAAAACATCATTCCTGAAAAGAAAATAAAAAATGATTTGAGAAAATTTTTCATCTATTACTCCTCTTACTATTCAAAATATTCGCCGCTAGTTTTATCTTTCAGTGCGAATTTTGTATATTGATTTAAGAATATAAAATCGACATCTCCGATTGGTCCGTTTCTGTTTTTTCCTACTATAATTTTCCTTATATCAGCTTTTTGGGCACCGTCATTTTCTGTCAGTTGAGATTGTTTTCTGTGAATGAACATGATTAAATCGGCATCTTGCTCAATAGAACCGGAACCTTTTAAATCAGACATTCTCGGTACTCCGTCGCCTCCGCGTGATTCTACAAGACGGTTTAACTGTGCCAAAGCTATTATTGGAATTTCAAGTTCACGTGCTAATGATTTTAATGATTTTGATACAAAAGCGACTTGTTCATGGCGTGGAAGTTGGCTCATTTCTTCGCCTACCGAGACAAGCCCGAGATAATCTATCATTATACATTCAATGCCGAATTCACGTTTCATTTTTCTGGCTTTGCTGCGCAGTTCCATAATTGGAATATTCGGAGTATCATCGAAAATAATTGTGGACTTGTAAAAATGGTCTGCAACTTCTGCCAATTGTCCCAAAGACTGTTGAGGCAATGTTCCTTTCTTTAATCTTTGTTGATCGACTTCCGCCTCACTACAGAGCATTCGCAACATTAGCTGGAGTTTAGGCATTTCGCAGCTGAAAAAACCGACTTTTTTACTGTTTCGCAGTGCCATATTATTTAAAATATTTAATGCAAAAGCCGTTTTACCAATAGATGGACGTGCTGCAATGATTATCAGTTCGGAATTATGAAAGCCGTCTGTCATATCATCCAGATCATAGAACCCGGAAGGAATTCCGGAAATTTCACCGTTATGCTTGCTTTGGTCAACCGCATATTTTATAGCTTCTCGCACGACATCTTTTACTGCAAATAGTTTTGTTGAAAAAACGTCGTCATTAATATCAAGAATTTTTTTCTCTGCACAGTCTACAAGTTCTTTTATATTTTCAGGATTGTTGTAGCTTTCGTTTAAAATCTCACTTGAAATGGAAATTAATTTTCGCAGTGTGGATTTGTCCTTTACAACTTTAGCATAGTGAACTGCATAAGCACTTGTAGGCTGAACATCAAGCAAAAGTGAGAGATATTCGGCACCGCCTGCACTTTCAAGCGTTTTGTTGACGCGCATTTTTTCAGTTATAGAAACTAATTCCAACGGCAAATTTTCTGATTTTAACTCTCGCATGGCTTTAAAAATACATTGGTTGCGAATGTCAAAAAAGTCTTCTGCTTCCAATTTAACTTCTTCTAAGTTATCAAAGACTTCATTGTATAATAAAAGCGATGCCAGAATATATTTCTCTGCATCCAAATTTGAAGGAACAACTTTTCCGTTGTGGGATTTTGCCGTATTTATATTTTTTTCCATAAAAGCCTCACAGATGTGAATGACGTTGGTAATGATAGGTAAAAAAAAACTGACTAACTATGACCATTGCCACAGCAGTCAGCTTTTTCATATTTAAAAAATATTATTATTCCGCTTCTGAAGCAGGTGAAGTTTTTTCAGTTGCAGCTTCAACAGCTTCATCTTTTTTCTTTCTAGCTGGTCTTCTTCCTTCGTTCTTCTTTTCTTCAACGATGCCTTCAACAACTAAAGGAATTTCGGCATAAATATCATTGTACAAATGAACAGAAACCTTATATTTTCCAGCAACTTTAATGTGGTCACTGAGTTCAAGATTTCTTTTGTCAATTTCATAACCTTTTGCAGTTAATTCTTCAACTAATTGTGCAGTAGTAACAGTTCCGTATAATCTTCCCTTTTCTCCGGCAGGAATTTTAACAAGAAGTTCTTCTGCTTCCAATTTTACTTTTAAAGCACCTGCATTTTCTTTCTTTTGAAGTTTTTTCTTTTCAATTGCAGCACTTCTTTTAGCTAAAGTATTTCTGTTTTGAAGAGTGTAATCAACGGCAAAACCTTGAGGAATCAAATAATTTCTGGCATATCCTCTCTTAACATCTTTTACATCACCCTCTTCTCCGAGGTTGTATACATCTTTTACAAGTATGACTTTTGTTACGCTCATTATTTAACTCCTTAGGCTTTTACATAAGGCAAAAGAGCAACTGCTCTGGCCACTTTTATTGCTGCTGCAACTCTTCTTTGGTGTTTAGAACAATTACCGCTCATTCTTTTTGGAATGATTTTTCCGCCTTCAGTAATGAATCTTCTTAAAGTGTCAACTTCTTTGTAGTCAATCTTTAAGTTTTTATCAACGCAGAATTTGCATACTTTTCTGCGTAAAAACATTTTCTTTCTGTTTTTTATTTGATCGTTTTCCATTTTGTCTTTTGGAACAAAATTTCTGGCATCAACTTTTTCATCTTTTTCTTCAGACATTTAATATCTCCTTATTAAAATGGTATATCATCGATATTATCAGCACCACCGAAAGGATCTCCAACATCAGAAGATACTGGCGTTCCGGCATCTCCCCAAGGATCAGGAATAAATCCGTTGTTTTTAGGTGCAGACTGTTGTGCTGCCATATTTGGCGCACCGGTGTTGTTTTGAGAATAGCTTGCTTGCCCACCCTGCATATTCTGTCCGCCAGCAGGTGAAAGAAATTGAATAGAATTTGCAATAACTTCTACTTTGGAACGAGTCTGGTTTGTCGCTGGATCAGTCCAACGGTTTTGCCTTAAAGCTCCATTGATTGCTACTTGACTTCCTTTTCTTAAATATTTTTCACAATTTGATGCTTGATTGCCCCAAACTGTTACATCGAAATAGTTTGTGAAGTCTGTCCATTCATTATTCTGCTTAATTCTTTCTCCATTTGCTATAGAAATTCTGGCTACAGGAGTTCCGCTCGGAGTATAACGAACTTCCGGGTCTTTAACTAATCTCCCTACCAATACAACAGAATTCAGGTCTCTTGACATAAGCTTAGCCTTCCTGATTTAGAATAACGTAACGCATAACGCTTTTTGTTATCTTGAAAATTTTCTGAATTTCTACCCAAACAGATTGTTCTGCTTCAAGTATAAATTGAAAGTAATGACCCTTTTTCTTTTTGTTGATTTCATAGGCAAGGTCTTTTACTCCCAAATCTTTTTCTTCGAGAATTTTCACACTGTGTTCTTTCAGTGTGTCATGAAGAAATGTTTTGCACTGTTCAATAGCTGCCACTTCTTCATCGAAAACAATCATCATTTCGTACTTACGCATTTTTCCCCCTTATGGAATTTGGTTATTACACCAAGAGGCTGTAATAATTTTATTGGCGTCCTTTTAGCACAACACATATTAAATGTCAATCTTGAGATTTTTATAATATTAATAATTTGTCCGCTGAATGACGTATACAATGTTGAACTGTTTTGACTTGAAAAAGTCGGTTAAATATTTAATAAAGGCAAACAAAGAATGTTGTTTGTATGGAGAAAAATATGCATAAATTACCGGTAGGAATTCAGAATTTTAAAAAGATTCGAGAGGAAAACTTCCTTTATATTGATAAAACGGCTGATATTTTTAAACTTGCAAATAGCAGTTCTATTTACTTTTTAAGTCGCCCTCGCCGCTTTGGAAAAAGTTTACTGATTTCTACGCTTGATTATTATTTTCAGGGGCGCAAAGATTTATTTACCGGATTGGCAATTGAGAAATTGGAACAAGATTGGACGGAATATCAGGTAATTCACTTTGACTTTAATGCGGAAAAATACACTGAGCCAAACAGTCTTGATGATTTTATAGATGAGATGTTAAGCCGTTATGAAGAAAAATATAACATTACCGAAAAAGGTCATTCATTATCGGCACGTTTTAGGAAATTACTGGAGAAAATCTATGTGCGGACGGGACGTGGTGCGGTTGTGCTTGTAGATGAATATGATAAGCCACTTTTGGCAACAATGGATAACGAGGCATTAAACCAAGATTACCGATGCACCTATAAAGCATTTTTTGGGGTATTGAAAAGTTGTGATGAATATTTGCGTTTTGTGCTTTTTACAGGAGTAACAAAATTTACTCATGTGTCGATATTCAGTGATTTGAATCAATTGCGTGATATTAGCTATGATGAAAAATATTCTGCACTTTGCGGAATTACTCACAATGAATTAATTTCAGATTTTGTTTCTGAAATTCAAGAAATGGCAGATAAGCAGAAAATTTCTTATGAAGATTGTATTGGAAAGCTCAAAGAAATGTATGATGGCTATCATTTCAATGAGAATAGCGAAGATATTTATAATCCATTCAGTTTGCTTAATGCATTGTTGGATAAAAAATTTAATTATTATTGGTTTGCGACCGGTACTCCGACTTTTCTGATAAAGAAGATTGAACTGACGGATTGGCAGATAATAGATTATTCGGAAGGAATTTCAGCGGAACCGCAAATGCTTAATGATTACAGTATTAACAGTAATGACCCTGTTCCTCTTTTATATCAAACTGGATATTTGACAATAAAGGATTATGATAAAGATTTTAATTTATACATTTTGATGTATCCTAATAATGAAGTAAAAGAAGGTTTTGTAAAATCTTTGATACCGTCATATTTGAAAACAAATGAAGCAATATCTGCACTGAATGTGCGTGAGTTTGCTAAAGATTTGTATACTTGTAATCTGGAAAGTTTTTTTGAACGCCTAAAGGCAGTTTATGCCAATTTGCCTTATGGTAACCAACCTAAGTTTGTAGAAAGAGATTTTCATAACGTGATTTATCTTGTTTTTTTGTTATTGGGGCAAGCAGTGCAAAATGAAGTACATTATGCGAAAGGGCGTGCTGACTGCGTACTGCAAACAAAAGAATATGTGTATATATTTGAGTTCAAAATGGACAAATCAGCCGAAGAAGCACTACAGCAAATAGAAGCAAAAAATTATGCGGCACCGTTTGTTGCGGACAGGCGTAAAATAGTCAAAATAGGCGTAAATTTTGACTCATCGGAGAGAAATATAACCGAGTGGAAGATAGGATAAGGAGAAAGTGAACAGTATAAACGATAGTGTGTGTTTAATAGTTCACTTTCTTTCCAGCCATAGAACAAAAATGTAATGCAGCATATTTTTTGAGTTAAAAACATCTTGACGAACTGAGTAATAGTATTTTTCGTCAAAATAGCGAAATTTTCGCAAAAATGATAATTCTTCTTTATAAAATATCACCCCTAAAAATAAAATATCTTTCCTAAAACAGGAAATAGTCAGATAATTTTTCCCAATAATTTTTTCATTCTAATACCTTAGTGCATATTAATTACATCTATATTTAAATAATATAATTGGTATTATGATATTTTGCAAAAATAATCATGAAATTAAATTATTTTCTTCTTGATTTTCATCAAAAGTTTTCTTTTCTCCTTTTCCGTAAGAGACATATCTTTAAGAAAATTATCTATATACTCTACAATTTCATTGTCTGTAAAATCATGAATCTTCCAAGCTATTTCCAATTTTATTTCCTCATTGTTTTTTACATCAAGCTCATATTTAAATGTTTTGTCATGCCATACTTTTGTTGGATTTTCGTGCAAAATGTTTCTCCCGTTTACTAAACATTTTGTATAGTCAATCCAAATAGGAATACGCTTGTTATTTTTTCCTTTACGATCTAATCCAAGTTGGAATAGTCAATATTGTTTCAGTGCCTAAACACCCCAAATTTAGTATTCTTTGCAGAAGCTGTTCTTTCCCTGTATACAGCAGGAGGAAGTCCTCCCGGATTTACTGTTGTCACGCGTTTTGTGTTGTAGTATGCAAAC
>JBNMHA010000104.1:0-7914 GCA_050872545.1 Spirochaetales bacterium
AGCCGACTCCGACAAAGGGATTCAGCTGGCAGCTGATAATAATAAAAGAAGATATTAGTACACAAAATAAACGCTTCATTTTTACCTCCCGGCAGTAATTTGATAAAGCAGCTATTTAAACTTACTTAGGCAACCACTCCTTGTATTTGCACTGGCAACTGCTTATTTTTACATTAAAAATATTTTTATAATTTTCGTAATTTAATTTATAAAATTTATGCAATCCGACAAAACATTTTAATTATGGATTCAAATTAAGAATATCACCCCAATTTTCTCAATCTCTCTAATGCGATTTTTCGCTTTTTAATCAAATACATCGGCAAAACAATGTAAATGCAAAAAAACACTCCTAGCAAAAGCAAAAATCCCGGATATAAAGGAATATTTCCTGTTTTCAGCGGTGGAATTCTCTCTGTCAGCTTTATAATTTCAAGGAATGCCCAAGAAGCGCAATCTGCCGCCGTACAAAAAACATCCGCATTAGGGAATAAAAGAATTAGCAATATACAGACCAGTAAAAAAACAAATACACATGAAAAAGCAGTACACACAAACACCGATGTTACTATAGAAAATAAAGGAAGCTGCCCGAATAATGAGCACTGAAATAATGATGTAGCTCCGAATGCAGCAACACAAACTGCGGCAGATGAAGCTAAATTGCGAAAAATCGGAACGACAGAACTTTTTTCCGGCATAATTTTATCTGCAAACAACAAAATTCCGCTTACAGCGCAAAATGATAAAATAAAACCGTAATCATAAATAGTATAAGGATTTATGAAAATCAGAATTATTCCTGCAACAGACATTGAATGCAGTCTGCCG
Organism: Spirochaetales bacterium; assembly: GCA_050872545.1. Classification (GTDB taxonomy): domain Bacteria; phylum Spirochaetota; class GWE2-31-10; order GWE2-31-10; family GWE2-31-10; genus RGIG8597. The sequence goes on from JBNMHA010000104.1 coordinate 832, forward strand.
CAGTTTATGCCTGCTTCATTATTTATCATCAACACAAAGTACATCAAAATAGCGCGCATGGATGACGCACTTATATTAAGAAATAACCCGAAAATTATCAGCACTGCCGAAGTGCATGCTGATGAAACCGTCCGTGAAAAAAATCGCCGCAGCAAACATTGAACAGCAGCAGCCAAAACACCCACATGAAAACCGCTTACCGCAAGCAAATGAGTAAGACCGCTTCTGCGCCAACTTTCCGTCATTTCCGGTTCGATATATGATCGATTACCGAAAAATATTGCTGCGACAAATGAAAAACTTTGCGGCGATAATTTATCTTTGATACGATTTAAAAGTTTTGCCCGGACAATACCTATTTTCAACAGCGGATGAGCAAATTTATTTACTGAAATAACTTTTTTTGCATTAATGCGACCAACACAATTTTTACTCATAAAGTAAACAGACTTATTCAGTTTTATCCGTCCCGTCACACGGTAAGTTCCCCAGCATAAAACATTGCTTTCGGCAACGCCTCGACAGTTTACCTGCAACACAAAAGGTTTTACCGGAACAAACACGGTTCCGCTGCGTACTTTAGTAACTTTCATCATGAAGTAAAAATTGCTGTCCGAATCAGAATTAAGCAGCAGCGGATACGATACCGCATAGCCGTAAAATTCATTTGTTTCCGGCAGATTTTCATAAATGCACGCAAAGTCATTGTTCTTATGAACAACACGGGCAATAAAAATCAGCATAATGACAATAAACAAAACTGCTGCCGACGGCGTACCGTAAATACAAAGTATTACCAGTAAAAATACCGCTGCTGCGACTGCAAAAATCAAAACTGCGATCCAACCGATTTCTGCTTTAGGCAGTCCGACAAATAATCCGGTCAATAAAAAATCAACACACAAAACAGCTAAAAAAACCGCAAATGAAAATGAAAGAACAGAATACATTTTTCGCACAAAAAACTCCTAAGTATTTTATATTGACTGTTAGAAAGTTTTTTTCCTTTGTGGTTTACTTTTTTACATTCTTTTTGTTAAATACCAGTTTCATTTTTGCCATCAGGAATAGCATAAAGGACTAAAAAGCATGGAAGATTTAATTATACGCAAACCAACCGTCAACGATGTTCCGCAAATTCTGGAACTTATCAACGGTTATGCAAATGCTCAAATGATGCTGAATAAAAGCCATTACCGAATTTATACGACACTGCAAAATTTCATAGTTGCCGAGCATGACAATAAAATCTGTGGCTGCTGTGCACTGAATATTTTGTGGTCGGATTTAGGCGAAATATGTTCACTTGCTGTAGCTGAAGATTATCTGAAACAGGGAATCGGGCGTGAACTTGTAAAAGCATGTATTGATGAAGCAAAAAAATATAGACTCCCACGCATTATTACGCTTACATATCAGGATAAATTCTTTGAAAAAATGGGCTTTGTTTTTTCCGATAAAAATGCTTTTCCGCGAAAATTGTGGCGAGAATGCCTTGAATGCCCAAAGCTCGAACACTGCGACGAACTGGCTTATGTGTTAGAGCTGCATTATGAATAAGGAGGCTGCTTTTGGAATCAGAAAACAATTTGCAGGAAAACAAAAATGACAAAAGAATCCCGGCTACGTTAATGCAGCGTTTCTTGGCTTTATTTATAGACAGATTATTTTGCCTGCTTTTTTTACTGTGCATTTCACATTTCATTCCGTCAGACCTTCCGCTTTTTTTCAGAATTATAAAACTATGCGAGCAAATGGTGCCGACCGCAATCATTTATCACATAATTTTTGAATTGTTCTGGAATGGACTTACTCCCGGTAAAAAAGTGTGCCGAATACGTGTCGTTTGTGAAAATTATGAGCACTTGGGAATTTCCGCCGTTGCAACAAGGAACTTTCTGCGTTTTACCGATGTACTGCCGATATTCTATCTTACCGGCGCAATCTCGTTCTTTAGTACACAAAAGAAGCAGCGGCTCGGAGATATTTCTGCAAAAACTCTTGTTGTATGTGAAGAAAGCATAAATGACCTTGCAACCGAAAACAAAATATTTTCAAACAACAGCACGCAGCTATCTTCTGACTTTACAGAAAACTATTACAATCAAAAGGAAAAATTATGAACCGACTTACCAGAAAAACAATAAATTTCTACAAGGAAAACAAAGCTATCTTTGCAAAAATTTACGCGCTGTTCCTTATTGTTGCCGTTGTGCTCAGTCTCATAAGCGAGAAACTTTCCGTAAAAGTAAACAACGTTTTCACATCCGCAGCGCAAGGAATAACGGGAAGCATGTCTTTCAAAAACTTTTTCACGCAGGAACTGATTTCTACAATGAAAAATGAACTGCCGCTGCTGTTTATCGTTGCCGCTATATTTGCATTGGCTAAATTCATTTACAGCTGCATGATAATTTCAAAAATTGCGGAAAACGACGGTAGACTTCCCGAAAAGCCTCGATTTCCGTCATACTTTGCACTGTTCACAACATTTATACTGTGTGAATTAATGCGCAGTTTTGGCTTTTTGCTGTTCGTAATTCCCGGAATAATACTAAGCTTTTTCCTTTTAATGGTTCCGTGTGTTCTCGTAATGGAAAACAAAGCAAATTTTGTATCATTCGATAGAAGCTTCTCCATTATGAAGAAAGACATAATGAATGTAATTTACGCTGTATTAGCAATCTGTGCAGTTTATTTCGGAATCCAGTTAGCGTTTTCACTGATTTTAAGTCTTATTCAAACACTTCTAAACGGTATAATGAATGTTCTTTCGTTCAGTGTCGCAGTTTCGGTATCGGACAACATTTTTACGTTTCTGGAAGTTTTTGTCAGCAGCGCACTGTATGCGATATTTGCAATACTAATGCAAAGTATGCTCTACATTCACTACACCGAACAGGTCAATGAAACAAATTCAGTCAGCCAAAATGCATTTGAAGAAAAAAAATATACGCTTGACGATTATTACCGCGGTAAAGAAGAACACGATGATGATGAAAAATAACTCTCCGAAATAAAAAAAGTCCGAACCGATATAAGCGGTGCGGACTAAAATCTAGGAGGTAAGAAAATAAAATTTATTTTATCCATTATAATTAAGCTTATATGAAATAAAATTACCGAATAATACAACATGCGTTAATAAAAATCAATTTATATTAAAATTTTCTGTTCATTAAGTAGATTTTTTCACATATTCTGCATCAATCCGAATTCTCGAAAGCGGAATGAAACATATAAGATTTCGGAATATTCAACTGTCACTCACAAAAATTATAATATTGTAAATCTCATAATTTGTATTATATCAACAAGATAGCGTAACAGAAGCGAAATGGGGCTTATTGACAAAAGTGCATTTTTTTTATATAAGATTAAGCTATTTTTATCTTGGAAACGTTTTTTCGTTTCCTTCTTTCCGGAGCTATAGATGGGAGAAACAATCTACAAAGACATTGAGAACGAATTCAGAGAATCTTATCTGAATTATGCGATGAGCGTTATCGTAAGCCGCGCACTTCCCGATGTCCGTGACGGGTTGAAACCTGTTCACAGAAGAATTCTGTATTGTATGAACGATATAGGATTGCAGTCAAATCAAAAAACAAAAAAAGCAGCCAGAATTGTCGGAGACGTACTCGGTAAGTATCACCCTCACGGCGACGCTTCTGTTTATGATGCGCTTGTTCGTATGGCGCAAGACTTTTCGCTGAGGTATCTTGCTGTAGACGGACAGGGAAACTTCGGTTCCATAGACGGTGACCCGCCGGCTGCGATGCGTTATACCGAAGCTAAAATGTCAAAGTTTGCAGATCTGATGCTTAAAGACATTGACAAAAGAACCGTAGATTTCGGTCCAAACTACGATGAGTCATTGCAGGAACCTCTTGTTTTGCCGTCAGCCGTACCTTACCTTTTGGCAAACGGTTCTTCAGGAATCGCAGTCGGCATGTCTACAAACATTCCGCCTTATAATATGAAAGAAATTGTTGCAGGAATATGCGCATTAATTGACAACCCGGATATTTCCATTGACGAAATCAGCAGACATATTACCGGACCGGACTTTCCTACAGGCGGCTTGATTTACGGTCGTGAAGGAATCCGCAAAGCTCTGCGAACCGGACGCGGAACAATTGTCATGCGTGCCAGAACAAGCATTGAAGAAATAAACGATGGGCGTGAAACTCGTGAAGCTATTATCGTTACGGAAATTCCTTATGTAGAAAAAAAATCTGAATTGATAAAGAGAATAGCCGAACTCGTAAAAGATGACAGATTACAAGGAATAAGCGATGTTCAGGATCATTCCGACAAAGACGGTTTGAGAATTGTTATCAAACTGAAAAAGAATGCCGTTGCAAAAGTCGTTCTGAATCAGTTGTTTCTTCATACTAATTTGCAAAAGAATTTCAGCGTAATAAATCTCGTTCTTGTAAACGGAATGCCTAAAATTCTCAACATTAAAGAAACAATGCAGGAATATATTAATTTCCGAAAGGAAGTTATCCGCCGCAGAACCGAGTTTGAACTTGAAAAGGCTAAAGAAAGAGCGCATATTTTGCAGGGATTGATAATCGCGCAGGACAACATCGAAGAAGTTGTGCGGATTATCCGTGAAGCAGCAAACAGAGATGCGGCACATGCGACTTTAAGGGAACGGTTTGAACTGTCCGAACGTCAGGCTAATGCCATTCTTGACATGCGTTTGCACCAATTGACACAACTCGATGTTACAAAACTGCGCAATGAATATGATGAAATTTGCAAACTTATCGCTAAATTGGAAGAGATTTTATCTTCCGAAGCCAATATACTGAAAGTTGTTCGCGATGAATTGGTAGAAGACACAAAACGATTTATGGATGAACGACGAACAGAAATCATTGATGCGGAAAGCGGCACGGAAATTATCGAAGAAGATTTAATTCAGGAAGAAGATGTTGTAATCACAATGAGCCACAAGGGTTTCATTAAAAGAACTCCTGTTTCCGATTTCAGAACACAAGGAAAAGGCGGAGTCGGTGTAACAGGCGGAAAAATGCGTGACGATGACTTTGTAAAGCAAATGTTTGTCGTTAATACGCATGAATATCTACTGTTCTTTACAGATAAAGGACAGGTTTTCTTATTGAAAGCGTACCAAATTCCGCAGGCTTCACGCACTGCAAAAGGTGAAATTATAAGAAACTTTATAAACACAACGCCTGAAGACCAAATTACAGCAGTTCTTACGCTGAAAGATTTTAATGATACATCAAAATCTATTTTTATTGCTACAAGACAGGGCGTAGTAAAGAAAACGTCGCTTTCTGAATTTACACGCATAAACCAAAACGGCAAACGTGCGATTACATTGGCAGAAGGTGATTGCGTTATCGACGTAATAATTACATCGGGAAAAGATGAGCTTGTTCTTGCTACAAAAAAAGGCAAGGCACTGCGAATCGATGAAAACGATGTTCGTGTAATGGGAAGAACTGCCGGCGGTGTAAGAGGAATCAAGCTTGCAGATGACGATGAGCTGCTTGGTCTTTGCCCGATAACCGAAAATGGTTTGATTATGATGTTGACTGAAAACGGTTACGGAAAACGCATTGAGTTCGATAACTTCTCGCAGCACCATCGCGGAACATCAGGTCAGCTTTATTACAAAGATAAAAACAATAAGGGCGAAGTTGCCGCTGTTCTTTCCATTCAAGAGGGCGAAGATGTTTTTGCCATATCAATGAAGGGACAAATTATCAGAATTTCTTCCGACCAGATTTCAAAACAAGGACGTGCTGCCAGTGGTATACGACTTGTCCGAGTATCTGATGATGATAAAGTTATTGCGGCATCACGTGCTCCGGCACAACCTGAAGAAAACCTTCAAAACGAGGGTACAGTTTCAGCCGATAATGAACCGAAAATTGAAAATGAAACATCTGAAACTACAGATGAAGCATAAAAATTATTAAATTGTCATTGCGGACATTAAAATGTCTGCAATGACAATTAGGGAGCAAAAAATGACAAGAACAGTACTGCAACTGGTAAGAGAAGTAAGCGGCAGCATGGCAATAGAAGGGCTTGAACTGCAAAACGAAGAAATTGATATGCTTCAACTTTGTGCTGCTGGTAAAGTCACAACCGAAAGTCTTTTGGAAACACTCATCAGAAAATACAATCAATGCAAGACGAAATAAACAGTAAGTATTATCAATATGAATATGATGAACAATATTGTTATCCTAATTCGTCAGTCTTAAAAAACAAACTACATATTACCGAGCAAAACAAACTTGATGAAGCCGAGCGGCAAATTACAGCAGTAAAGCTGTTGGCTTTGAAAATGTCCTCGATTCCCGGCAACCTTGATTTCCAACATTTATGCGCAATTCACAATTTTATATTTTCAGATGTTTACGATTGGGCAGGCGTACCACGTTTTGTGAATATTTCAAAGGGAAATCTTTTTTGTAATTTCAAATTTATTGACAATGCAGTAAATGATTTATGTACAAAACTTAGAAAAGAACATTACCTGATAGGTTTATCAAAAGACGAAACAGCAAAAAAACTTTCCTATTACATATCAGAATTAAATGCGATTCATCCGTTTCGCGAAGGTAACGGAAGAACGCAGCGTGTATTTATCGAGTATTTGGCTCAAGTTGCAGGATACCACACTGATTTTTCCGAAGTAACAGCGCAGGATATGATAGAAGCAAGTGCCGATTCGTTTCTGCTGCATTACGATAAAATGGAAGCAATTTTTCAAAAAATAACAACGCCTATTTCAAAAGATGAACAATCTGCATTTCAAAAGTTATTAAGAATCAAACTAAGTTAGTTCTCAATACGTCTAGCAACATAAACATGTACTTTAATTTTTTATGGGGACAGACCCTAATTCCAAAATGGTATACAGGTTTAGCTGTTCAGATGCAGAACTTTATACGTTTTGCACCGCACTTTTTATGGGGACAGACCTTAATGCTATAATGCTAAAACGGAATATAGGTCTGTCCCTTTGTATATTTCCATATCCAACCGGTTTTATTCTATTCCAAACTAGAATTAGGGTCTGTCCCCATA
>JBNMHA010000105.1:0-7772 GCA_050872545.1 Spirochaetales bacterium
ACTATAATTCGTGACGGATAAAGATTGTCGTACAATGCACGCCCCTCACGCAGAAATTCGGGCGAGAAAATAATTTTTAAATCAGGATGTTCATCCTTCATTCGCTGTGTAAAACCTACCGGAACAGTAGATTTTATTACGATTACAGCTTTAGGATTAATTTGGCTGACCTGCTCTATTACAGATTCTACCGACGATGTATCAAAGTAATTTTTTTCCGTATCATAATTTGTAGGAGTTGCCACTAAAATAAACTCTGCATCTTCATAAGCCGCCTGCGCATCGGAGAAAAATTGCAAATTCAAATCTTTTTCCGCCAAAAAAGTTTCTATTTCCTTATCCTTAATCGGTGAAATCTTTTTCTTCAGCAGCTCAATTCTATTTTTATCAATATCAAACGCCTTTACTTCATTATTTACCGCAAATAAAACAGCATTTGCCAATCCGACATAACCGGTTCCAGCTACAGCAATTTTCATTTTTGTACACTCCGTTTTTATATAAAATTTTGTTTGTTATATCACAAATACAATATTAATAACAAATTTGTTTATTTTCATTCAATTTATGAAACTGCCACCTCATTCTTCCTTTTTTAATTTAATTTTTAGTATTTATAAAACGAAATTATTCAAAAGCTGTGTTTGCAAGAGTACAAAAAATGAAATATGAAAACAAAATAAGAATTATTTGCGTCATACCGGCAGTAATAATACTTCTGCTTGTAATTTATTTTGGTAAAACAAATTACACAAACAACAACCTATTCCGATTTTTGCATGTAATTAATTCTGGGAATAAAATCTCGTATTCTTCGGCAGAGAAAATCGCTGTAAAAACCGCACAAAAAAGCTTTATCTGCAACATTGAAAAGCCAATAGACAGCGAAACATTTTTGAACTTGCTTATTTACCTGAAAAACGCCGGAGCCAAAAGCGTTGTAATAGAAACAGGCAGCAGCTTAATTTCAAAATACAATAAAATCGATGAAATAAATAACCTGTTTGCAGCAAACCCAAAGCTTTTCATTGAAACACTGCGCTGGGACAACGCAAAATCATCTGTCAGCCACAATTCTGATTCCGATATTAATTCATTTTTTTCAATACGCAGCCATTTCCCGTTGTCGTATACAGCCGCAAACCAACCGACACCAAATCTGTTTCGTGCAAATAAAATACATTTCTGCCCTTACACAGAAAACACCGGAACAATGCAGGATTTTCTTTTCAGGCTCGATAAAAAATACGTAATCACATTGCCGTTTGCATTATATGCGGCAAAACATGACATGAAAATTTCTGACTTGCGCTTTGAGCAAAACAGCATAAAAATTAACGGTAAAACTTTCTATTACGATTCACAAGCACGTTTCGTATTTAAAGAAGGCTTTGTTCCGCACAAAAAGCCGGAATTGTTTTCAATAGAAAACAAAGAAAGCGCAGATGTTTCGGATTCAATAGTTTTTATCACCGGAACAAAATCAGATTATTCGGAACATGACAATTTTAACTGGGTTTCAATCGTTCTGGGACAGCTGCGGTTATTGGAAAATGCCGATTCGATGTTTTTTCCGCCGGTTTGGATTTCTTTTTTATTGTCACTGATGATGTTTGTGCTGATATTTCTTCTGACTGTTTGGATTAAGCAATTTCTGCCGTCATTCATGATGTTTTGTATATGCTTTTTCGGTAACTTCACACTTTACTTTTTTACTGTCAATTTTCAGAATATCAACTATCCGCTTGCCGGTTGCACGCTTGCAGCTGCTGCCGGTTTTGTCTGTGCGCAAACTTCTTTATTCTGCCATATCAAACTTTGGCAATGTAAAATTTTCAAAATATTCAGATATTCGGCAGCTGCGTCTTTGCAGAAAAAAATTGCAGCCGGTATTGCAAATAACAAACTGAAACTTTCTTCACAAAGGACAAATGCAACATTTATACAATGTGAAATCTCTGATTTACCAATTAACAACGCCGATTCGGAAGAATACTTAATTCACAAGAATGAAATTTCCGACAGCATTGAAAATGTTATCTGTCAAAACAGCGGCATTACCTGTCAATCACTTTGCGGATATTATTCACAACTGTTTGATGACAAGCAATATATTTATAATCCGCTAAACACATTAAAACAGCTTAATCAAAGGGCATTCGGTAAAAATCTGACAACGGCACTTCATTTCAGCAATGAATTCTTCGGATATACAAAACACATCTGCGATAAAAATAAATCGTTTGATGAATACAAACCGCTCGGCAGTTCATTGCTTTTTACAAGCAGAATGATAAAAACCGCAAAGAGATTCAACATAAAAACCGTATTGTCGGAAAGTATGGTAAATGCAGTTTCCTCGCTGACAAACAAAAAGCTTACTGTAAGAATGCTGGATAAAATAAGAATAAAAAACACTTCATTCACCGAGCGGCTTTTTGAGCTTATTCCGGAAGATGATTTTAAACAGAAACAAAACTTTATTGAAACATTTCACGCCGGACTGAAATTGTTTGAGTTGCGAGAATGGAAAAATGCGGCGGAATATTTCTCACGCTGCCTGAAAATTGACAAAACCGACATGCCGTCTGCCGTTTATCTACAGCGATGCAAAAAATTTATAACAGTTTCACCAAAAGAAGATTGGGACGGTGTTTATGAAATTGATTAATTGTGAAAAAACAAACAGCAATCATATCATTCGCATAATATTTTTATTGTTTACAATTTTATTCGCCGTATCAGTCGGTATATGTATTTACAGCACGGTAATCGTTCCGTTTCAAATTTCAGCAGCAATTAAAAAAGAAATTATCGAACTTTACGCACCTACCGCAATAAATGAAGAAGAAGACGCTGTTCTACTGACACTCACAGGCAAACCAAGCAAAAAAATGCAGGAAGCTGCTTATGAATATTTTTTGCACAACTATGGACTGGAAATTATTTTCATTGAAAATAAAGAAAAATGCTTTGTTGAATTTTATAAAGGCAACTCTAAATTTCGTCACATAGGCACTGTCTGCCTGCGCTGGACTGAAGAAGCTGCGGAATTGAATCTTTTACCGACAAGAAAAAATGAAAGCAAGTCGACCGCTGTAGAGAAATCTGCCAATACAAAAAAAAGTTACAGAGCAAAAATCGCAGTTGTACTTGACGATGCCGGCTATAATTACCAATCGGCTGATATTTTTTATAATTCGCAGCTTCCGCTTACATTTGCATTGATTCCCGATTTGCCGAACAGTTACGAACATTACGAAAAAATTTGTGCTGCCGGAATGAATCTGATTCTTCACGTTCCTATGGAACCAGAAAAAGGAGCCGATTTTGTAGAAAAGCAAGCTATTCTTGTTTCCATGAGCCGCAAAGAAATTACAGACAAACTGGAACTTTTTTTCGGTCATTACCCAAAAGCTGCTGGAATGAATAACCACATGGGGTCACGAGCGGTGAAAGATTCACAAGTTATGGATGCAGTATTAGACTTTGCAAAGAAGCGTAAAATTTTCTGGCTGGATTCAAAAACCACTCCGGCTTCTGTTTCAAACATAATTGCAAAAGGAAAAAAGCTTACATATTTTGAGCGTGATGTTTTTCTGGATAATGAAAATACAGAAGAATATGCTGAAAAGGCAATGCTGCAACTTATTAAGATTGCAAAAAAACGTGGTTACGGAATAGGAATCGGTCATGTTCAAAGTGACAAACTTTATCCTGTTCTAAAGAAATACAGAGAAAAACAAGATGAACTTGAAATTGAATTTGTTCCATTAATAGATTTAATTTTATAATTTTGAAAAAGAGATACTATATTAAGATTTTTTTTGTATACTCCACATCCTATCTAAATGGGGAGCGTTTATGAATACCGACCTTCTGAAAAAAGGTTTTGAAGATTACAGCAATTCCGGCAAGACAAGTACAGATATTCTTTCGTTGTTAAGTACGTTAATGGGAGCTGTCGACTTTGAAAACGGTGAAGACATTGTAATAGATATTCTGAATGAAGTCTCTATGGAACTTATCGGGCTTACAACCGAAATGGAAAGTTTTAAGCGAAAAAATGTAGAAATATCTACAAAAAAAGTCATTACCGAATATATGCTCGCCTTTCTGGGAAAAATAGAAGACAACATTTTAAACAATTCAAAAATAGAACTTCTGTTGCCCGAAAAAATTAAAAAGATGATAGATGATTACCGCAGAACAAATTATTTCTCAAAAATAATTGTTGTAACAAAAACGGATAATCTTATTGATACGATTTACAGCGATGATATTTCATTTGCAAATCATATACGAAAAATTCTGACTTATTGTTCTATGGAACCGCAAATTCTTAATTCCTTTATCGAAACGTACAATGATATTTTGGATGACGGAAATTTCAGCGAAATCAAAGTTGCATTCAGAAAATGTCTGCTTGAACATAAAGGAAAGGACGACAGATACTGTAAATTTTGGAAAACTTTGCATGATATTTCTTCAATGGAAACATGTCTTACACTACAAGATTCGTTCAACGACTATCTTGCTAACGCCGAATCTTACAGGAAAAATTTCATATCTCCGCTTTTGTCACTGTACAATCCGCAAAACGGCAATGAAAACGGTTTTCAGCAGATTAAATTCAGTGAAAAGGAATATTTTGTAAGTTCTATTTTCATTCAGGAAAACAACAATGCAAAAACGGAAAAGTTAATACTCCAACTGCGTGCTTTAGGCTATAAAGATGAAGCTGATTTACTGGAAAATCAATATTCATCAAACCGCTGCGTCAATGAAATCAGTGATTCACTTAACAATCTACCGGCAGAATTTATAAACAGTCTGCTTCAACTTAAAAAGAATCAGGAAACTTGTATCGGTCATTTGATTATATCTGACCCGATAGCTGAAATTTATGAAAAAAACGGCGCGTTGAACTTTATAATTAAAATGTTTCTGGATTCAATAAACAAAATGTGTGAAATCCTGCTGCTGAACGAACATACATTTCAGGATTTCCAACAGAATCTTCTTGTAACATTACAGCAAATTTCTTATCTGCGTGACCCAAATACGGCATCACATCAAGACAGAGTTTCTATTTACACGCAGATATTGGCAACAATACTTCTTGATAAAAAAGAAAATCACTCACTTGATGAACTTATTCAGAAAAATAACCTGCCGGCTGCTTCCGATTATTTTTTAATCAGCAAGGAATACATCCGTGATTTACTGTACGGAGCTTCACTGCACGACTTGGGCAAAATAGGAATAAACGATTCAATACTGAAGAATCCGAATAAACTTACAAATGAAGAATTTGCAATAATGAAAAATCACACAATCTACGGTGAAGAAAAATTCTCGTTAATTCTGAAAGCTTGTGGGCAACATTCATTTTTAAAACTGGCGTCAAAATTAGCAAGAAATCATCATGAGAAATGGAACGGCACCGGTTATCCTACAGGGAAAAAAGGGTTTGAAATTCCACTGTCAGCAAGAATTTTAACAATTGCCGATGTTTATGATGCGCTGCGTATTGCCCGCTCTTACAAACCTGCATTTACTCACAAGGAAGCATTCGACATTATTGTTTCCCAAAAAGGAACCGCATTTGATCCTGTATTGACTGATATTTTTATAGAAAATCACCAAAGATTTGCCGATGTCTTTCCGCATAAAGGCAAGGAACAAACTAAATGAAGTACAAAATTGTTTTCCTGATAATTATTTGCGTATGCAGCAACCTTTTTTCACAATCACCAAAACTTGAAATGCGGGGAGCGGACATTTCATTCCTTGAACAGCAGGAAAACTGCGGCATAAACTTCTTTAAAAACGGGGAAAATACGCCGGCACTACAAATACTAAGTGAAGCTGGAGTAAATTGGATTCGGCTGCGGCTGTGGCATACTCCAAAAGATAATTGGAACAATCTGGAACATACGCTGAAAAACGCACAAAAAATAAAAGCTGCAGGTTTCCGTTTTCTGCTGGATATTCACTACTCCGACAGCTGGGCTGACCCAAGTAAGCAAAATATTCCTAAAGATTGGGAAAAATATAACTTCAAAGAATTATGCAGTGCCTTTGAAAAATATACTGCCGACATTACAGAAAAATTCAATGCTTCCGGCTGCACACCGGATATGATTCAGATAGGAAATGAGATAACAAACGGAATGTTGTGGCAGTATGGAAAACTTTCCGGAAATCAGGGATTTAAAAACTTTACCACACTGCTGAAAAAAGCGGCTGCCGTTATCCGCAAAAATTGTCCGAATACAAAAATTATGCTCCACATTGACAAAGGTGATAATAATGTGGTTTCAGAGTGGTTTTTCAATATTATGAAAATCTACGATGTTGATTATGATGTTATCGGGCTTTCCTACTATTCATACTGGAACGGAAAAAATCTTGATAACGTCGGTAAAAATATAAGCCGACTAAAGAAGCACTTCGGCAAAGATGTATGCATTGCTGAAACTTCTTATATATGGACACTAAAATGGAACGACAACTGTACAAATATTGTCGGAATGCCGGAGCAGCTTATAGATAAATACCCGGCATCTGCGCAAGGGCAAAAAAATTACCTGAATGACCTTTGTGCCGTAGTAGCTGCTTCCGGCGGCTGCGGCGTTTTTTGGTGGGAACCTACAGCAGTTTCAGCTCCGGGTTTTCCGTCAGCACTGGAAAACACAACTTGGTTTGATTTCAACTGCAATTACAACGGAACAGGCGATGTGTTTTTTAATTTCGTTGGCAACAAGTAACAGCAATTTATTTTTTTAATCCAGCCATTTATTATCAAAATAGTAAAACAAAAGTACCGCACCGATAATAAGCAAACTCCAAGGTATCCAAAACAGCAGTACACGTTTTGGCGATATTGTAAATTTTTCCAATGCCTCGTCAATTGAAACATTCTGCATAAACTTAGCTTCGTTTTTTTCTTGACAAATATAATTATTATCTAAATCCGCAAAAAGCGTTCCGTAGTACTCTTTGTCAACTACACGATAATTATATCTTTCCAGCACACCGCAGCCTACTGTTTTTAAGTAATACGAGTTCGGAATAGGAAAATCTTTTGTTGGGAAATTAATTCCGCAGAAATTGACCGTAGTATTATAAAATTTGTCCGTTCTGATACTGTCCCAAGTCCAATATTCTTCCAGTTCAGAAGTAGTATATGTCGAACCATCAAAATTTTTATGAGTTTTAGTAACAGTGCGGTAATGTTTTTGGTACCTTTCTAGTTCCCGTGAAATGTACATGTAATCCATAACATCATCAACACTGACTGTATCAACCGCATAAAGTCTGCCGTAAGTAAACGAATCGCCTATATTGGTATCAAGTCCGTATTTAAACATTTCATCAGATTCTATTGTTACAGACTTATTGTAAACCTCATTCTTATCGTGAATGCGCTTTGTAATCTTTGAACCTATAATGTTCCCAATGCCAATCATTGCAGCAATAATAATTATGCTAAAGATTACTTCACGTTTGGTAATTTCCATCCACTGCCCCCAATAAAAAATCTGTCTCTTTTCAAAAAATGCTGAAAACCTGTCATTTTCACGCTTGATATAGGAATTATTCTCATGCAAACATTATATTGCATTAAATCACAAACCACCCGTCAAACGGGTGGTTTGCACTTAGCCTATAAGGCTAGGTTCTCAAGCTGAGACTTAAGTCCCATGCTTTCACATTCGTTCAAGCCTATTGCATATTGTCGCCCGCAGGCTCTTGAAGAGCCGTCT
>JBNMHA010000106.1:0-7770 GCA_050872545.1 Spirochaetales bacterium
CTGCCATATTATAAAAAACAGTTACAAGTGAAGTTAAAATTGAAGGAACAACAAATGGTGCCACAGCGCGCGGCACCGGATAATGCTCAAAAACATCTAAATTCATATTTTATTTACCTTATTTTTTTATAGAAATAACGAGACTTAATACAAAATTAAATCCATCTAAGTAAGGCATTTTTCCTATTTTTAAATATATGTTACATTTCCATAGCATTTTGTCGAATAAGCTGATTGCTTTCCGTATCATTCTCGTGCTTGACCTAAAAAGTATGGAGCGCAGCAATTACTTCAATTGCGTTTAATTTTTAAGTTATCACATCTAGAAAATGCTCCATTTCCAATCGAAATTAACGAGTTAAAAATTGTTACGTTTGTTAAATTTTCACACTTATAAAATGCATGATTACCAATTGATATTACCGAATCAGGTATTGTTACACTTATCAAAGCTTTGCAGAATGCAAATGCATTCTTACATATTTTTTCAACATAATTCGGAATAATAATTTCTCCAGAAGCAGATGGGCAGCAAATTAGTTTTGTTTTATCTTTTGAAAGTAGCATTGTTCCGGTTTCATCCGTTGTATAATTTTTGTTATTTTTTGAAACTTCAAAATAATCTAAGTTAGTACACCTAAAAAATGCACGCTTTCCAATTGATGTTACTGAAGCTGGAATTACCACTTTTTTCAAATTACTACATCCGGAAAACGTATTTGCTCCAATTGACATTACTGAATCGGGAAGTGTTATACACGCTAAACTTTTACAGTCAGAAAAAGCTTCATCCCCTATCGATACAACTGAATCCGGAATCATTATCTCTGCTAATTTTTTGCAACCAAAAAACGCACGCATCCCAATTGATGTTACCAAAGCTGGAATTACCACTTTTTTCAAATTACTACATCCGGAAAACGTATTTGCTCCAATTGACATTACTGAATCGGGAAGTGTTATACGCGCTAATTTTTTGCAACCAAAAAACGCATACTCTCCAATTGATGTTACTGAATTAGAAAGTGTTATGTTTATCAAATTTTCACACTTATAAAATGCACTATTACCAATTGATGTTACCAAATTAGAAAGTGTTATGTTTATCAAATTTTCACACTTATAAAATGCACTATTACCAATTGATACTACCGAATCAGAAATTACCACTCTTTTCAAATTATGACACTCTAAAAATGCGCTTGTTCCAATTGACGTTACCGAATTAGAAATTATTACACCAGCCAAACTTTTACAGAATGCAAATGCATTCCAATTTATTGTTTCAATATAATCTGGAACAGTGACTTCTCCAGAAGCAGATGGGCAGCAAATTAGTTTTGTTTTATCTTTTGAAAGTAGCATTGTTCCGGTTTCATCCGTTGTATAATTTTTGTTATTTTCTGAAACTTCAAAATAATCTAAGTTAGTACACCTAAAAAATGCATCACCGCCAATTGACGTTACTGAAGCTGGAATTACCACTTTTTTCAAATTACTACATCCGGCAAATGTGCCTGTTCCAATTGACATTACTGAACCGGGAAGTGTTACACTCGTTAATTTTTTGCACTCTTCAAATGCAGAATTACCAATCGATTTCACCGATTTCGAAATTACAATACTTTTTAAGTTTTCACACCCAGAAAACGCATATCCGTAAATTGATATTACATAATCAGGAATTATCACACTTGTCAAATTACGGCACCCACTAAAAGTATAATCATTGATTGACCTTACCGATTTAGGAATTAAAATACTTTTTAAGTTCTCGCACCCATAAAATGCACCTTCACAAATTAATGTTACAGAATTAGGAATTATCACACTTTCTAAATTACGGCATCCTGCAAAAGCACTACTATAAATCGACTTTACTGATTTTGGAATTACAACACTCATTAAATTACTGCAATCTGAAAATACACCAGTAGCGATTAATTCTACCGAACTAGGAATTATCATACTTTCCAAATTACTGCATCCAGAAAACGCATGATCTCCAATTCCCTCTATAGAATCAGGAAGTGTTATATTCATTAGATTACTGCACCCAAAGAACGCATGATCTCCAATTGATGTAACTGAATCAGGAATCTCCACACTTGTCAAATTACAACACCCGGAAAACACACTTGCTCCAACTAACGTTACTGAATCTGGAAGCGTTATATTCGTCAATTTTTTACAATTACAAAATGCATATTCTCCAATTAACCTTACCGAAGTAGGAATTTCTACACTTGTCAGACTACTGCACCCACAAAATGCACTTTTCCCAATTACTTTCACTAAAGCAGGTATCTCTACACTTGCCAACTTTTTACAGTCAAGAAATGCATTTTTATATATTTTTTCAACCGAGTCAGGAATTACCACATTCACAAGATTACTACACCCGGAAAATGCACTTTCTCCAATTGACGTTACTGAATCTGGAAGTGTCATACTTGTTAAGTTTTCACATAATACAAAAAAGTTATCCTTAATTTCTTTAAGTCCTGTAATTTCGGATAAATCTAAATCTATCATTGCATCATTTTGATTCAGTACATCTCTTATAGAAAGCATTATTTCTTCATTCATTTCACCGGTAATTTTTATAGTACAAACCTCACCATCAGTCAAATTTGCGATTACTTCAGCCGCTTCGTATGCCGCAGCGCATTTTTTGTTATTAATTGTATTCATCGTCTGCCTCTTGTCAGTTGGTCACATTGCTTATTTATCAGCACAAAAAAATAAAGGCGAACATTAAAACATACAGTCTTAATATCGCCTTACAAGTTGATTTATAAAATGTGCCGTTTTTCATCCTTACTTCTACGGTAAAGCAAAATTACGCTTCCGGTTACCGCAATCACAGTACTTTTTGTTACATCTTTTAAATGCTGTGCAAATTCTTCGCGCTGTTCCTTGAACTTATTGCAGCGAACTTTCACCAATTCATGATATTCCAATTCTTTATCAAGCTGCTTTAAAACTTCATCGGTCAAACCGTTTTTCCCAATTATAACATAAGCCCCATTTGTATGAGACATCTGCTTCAGTTTGCGCATGTCGGAAGATGTTAAATCTGTATTTTTCATTAATAGCTCCGGTTTCATTTTTAGTAAATTTTAAATAGCAGAAAGACTTTGTTTTTTCAACTACTCATTTGAAATTATATCATCGGTATTGTCAGAAAATTCTTCGTCTTCACCGTTGCCGCTGCCGTAAGAAAAAACAATCTCCGCAATTTTTTGCGGCCAATCATAAAAATCATAGCCTGTCATCTGATCCGACAAAATGGCAATATACAAATTATCACGCGCAAATGAAGCAATTATATTGCTGAAATTATAAATCACACCGTCGTGCCAATACATTTTCTTTTTTGTATTCTTGATTTTCAGCAGTGTAATGTACGTACCCAATCCGTATCGCGATGAATTCCTTCCACCGGTAATGCATGAGTCGCGAAACATTTCATCAATCGATTCTGCGGATAAAATATTTTTCAGTCCACACTGCCACTTTATTAAATCCGACGTTGTAGAATACACCATTCCTGCACTGCCCGGCCAAATATAAGTATTTACATAATCGGGCATATTCACTGCCACATCCTGCCCAAACGGATTAAAAAAATCATTTTCGGCATATTCGTAATATCCTTGTGCCAATAAAGGCGTTGCGCTTTTATTATAACCAAAGCCGGTTTCATTCATATCAAGCGGTACAAAGAAATTTTCAGTAATAAAATCTTCGTACTTCATTCTGCCGACCTTTTCAATCACAGCACCTAAAATCATATATCCGTAATTGCTGTAAGAAAATTTATGAGCCTCAGTACTGAATCTTTTTTCCTGCTTCAACAAATACTCCACACCGTCACTTACTGATAAAAATGGCAAATCACTGTTAAACCCGAGACAATGAAACGCATATTTTAATTCACGCAACTGCCTTCCGGAGAGCTTCTTTTTGCGCATAATGAATGAATCTTCGTTTTCATAGTAAAATTTATATATACCGGTTTGAAATTCAGGAGCAACTTCAAACCACTGTTCTGTTGCTGTTTTTGCAATTTCAGAAATTGAGCTGACCTCTGCGCTTTCACGGCTTATTCCTGCACAATGCATCAACAATTCACGCAAAGACACGCTGCCTGCACCTGGCAAATAAGGGAAATAACGATCAAGCTTATCATCAAGAGATAACAGCCCTTTGTCCCTAAGCAGCAAAACAGAAGCTGCTGTCATCTGCTTGGTAACGGAACCAATCATAAACCGCGTTTCCGGAATATTGGGGATTCCAAATTCCCGGTTTGAATATCCGTAGCTTTTATTAAAAATTATTGAGTTGTTATAACAAACTTGCACACAGCCGCTAAAATTATTTTTGCTACATGCGCCGACAAACAATTTATCGATTTTCCTTGCAGCTGACCGATACCGAAAAGCAACTTGTTCACCGGACGAACAGCATGAAAATAAAAGGCAAGATAACAGAACCAAAAGCACTGTCCATATATAAAAAAGAAATCCTGATTTCAGGATTTCTTTTTCTTTCATCAAGAAAATACTTTGCTTCTCATTAATTTTCATCCGGCAGCCCTAAATAGAATGCACCTAGAGGCATTCCCATAGAATCAAAAATTGGTGAGTAAATTGCGACATACCACTGATTAATAACAAATGAACGACCAAAATATTTTTCTCCGGCAATGATTTTCTTGTAAATTTCATCGCTTTTATCAATTGTCGTACCGACTGCACGGCTTCCGTCAAAATTCTTAATCGTTGTAGCAACACGCATTAATTTATCATCATAGAATTGGAAAATGGTCATTTCAACGCCCAATGTTTTTGCTACATTATCGACAAATTTATCATTTCCGGTAATAACCATTCTTCCGTTGCGCATTTCGGTAATTTTGTGCCCATTTACCATTACATGATCTTCGGTAAGAATAAAAGAAGTTCCCTGATTATCAAAAATCTTATCGATTTCTTCCATTTTGACAGCAAGAATTTTTTCCATGTTAATAACAGAACTTTTTTGTTCTTCAGAATGCGTATCAAATCTGCCGGCAATTTTTTGAAGCTTTAAAATTTGGGTTACTACATCATTAACAGAATCAGCAACTTTTTCCGTTTGATTTTTATTTTCCTTAGCCATTGTGGAAATATAATTCATTGAATTTAAAATCTTTGATGAACTTTCACGCACACTTTGACCTTCTTCCGAAATATTTCTTACCAATCCGGAAATTAATTCATTTTGTGTGGAAATATCACTGAAAATTTCTACAGTTTTATTTGAATGCTGAACGCCTATGCGAATAATTTCGTTATTGTGAGTAATCAGTCGTTGAATTTCAGCCGCTGCTTGTCCGGACTTTTCCGCTAATTTACGAATTTCAGACGCAACTATAGTAAAACCTTTGCCCGCCTCACCTGCACGCGCTGATTCTATAGACGCATTCAATGACAAAAGATTAGTTTGTTCGGCAATATCGTTGATCATCGAAATAATTTCGGTAATCTGAACTGAGGACTTTTCAATTTCACCCATTTCATTTTTCAGCAGTCCCATTGAATCCATACCGGAATTTACACGTTCCAGCGCAGTATTAACATATTCATTTGCCTTTTCTGATTCAGACGCTATCATTCCCACAAGTTTATCAAGCCCGGAGAAATCATGAATTATATTTTCTACAGTTCCGACCTGCTCTATTGCGGAATTTTCTACAGCTTTTGAAGACAAAAATAAAGTTCGCAGATTTTTTGCAATGATAAGAATCGAATCAAAAACATTTTTAACAAGGTCTTTCAAAACATTAATCATTTTAAAGAATGACCAAGACAATTCACCAATTTCATCTTTTGCATTTACATGCATATCTTTAACCGTCAAGTCACCTTTATTAATTACAACATCCGCAGCATCCCGAATTTGTACCACAGGCTTGATAATTCGCCGCTGCAAAAACGAAATAATAAATAATCCCATTAAAATTGTAATTAACACGGAAAGCCCGTTTATTAAATACATATTTCTTTTTATGCTGACAAAATCAGATGAATCAAGTTCTATTATCTGACACATTGAAACTTTGCTGTTCTGAACAATCGGCATAATCGAAAAATTTGAATAGCCTCGCTTTTCGGTTATATCTTTATAACTTTTTGTGTGAATAATTTTGCCGTCGGCATTAGCCAGAACCGTTTGGATTTCATCCGGCAAACAAATCAGACCATTTTTTTTGGCTTCTGCTGCATTAATATCCCAAGTGTGACCAAAGTAATTTCTTTCAAACTGATTTTTAACAGTACATTCCTTTTTATCTACTCTGATAAAAAACACTGCATTACCGTATCCGCTGTTAATATTTGAATCACTGTCATCAAAACCGACGATTGAAATTGATTTTATAGGAAGAACTTTTAAAGATTTATCATAAATATTCCATAAATCGGAAAAATCACGGTTATCTACATCGGTATTTTTCAGTAAAAATGACAAGTCCGTATCTTGTAATTCGGATGAAAAATAATTTTCAGCCGTTTGGAACATTTTTTTAACTTCTCGCGACGCAATATTTAAAACGCCGGAAATTCCGACAACGCTGAATAAAACAATAATCAAAAAAATTGTCACATACAAAAGAAGCGATATTTTTAATTTTATGCTGACTCTTCTGCGGAATAAAAAAGTAAAAGCTCTGCTTTTAGAAACTGAATCAGCCCATTTTTTCATTCGCTCACAAAATTTCATATAACTGCGTGCCATTGCTGTACGAAAATTATATGTTTTTTTAATTTTTTTCTTCTTATCGCCTTTTTTGCTCATAGTTCTTCTCTCTTACTGCCTGTAAATTTGAAGTGATTTTCTATGCAATACGGATTGTGCAATGCATATCTTTGTAACTATCGGAAAAAAAATCTGTTTTCTCAATAAAAAAATCAACTCTTTCTAAAGAAAGATTCGCAAAATCTGTCTAACAGTGTTTTACTTCTGCTTCAATTTCTGCATAAAGCTGCGTTATTTTAGAATGAAGAGTATTGACAAAAAGCCTTTCATCTCCGCCGAAATCTTCAAAATCCAGCGGTTCGCCCATTTTTACATAAACATCGCGCCAAACGAGTTTTTTATCATACAAAAAATTCTGGTCGATTCCGTACAGCGCAACAGGAACAACTTTAGCTCCGGTATTTTTTGCAATTTTGGCAATTCCGCCGCGAAACTGTCCTACAGGTTCACCAATCACATATTTTCCTTCCGGGAAAAAAATAAGCGAAATGCCGTCACGCAATCTCTTCCTTATTGTGTTGTAAGAATGCAGCAGCCCGGAAACAGTACGGTGATCTATCGGAACAAAGCGCATTTTGGCGATAATAATTTTAAATGGCGGAATTATATCGGCAACATGTTGATCCATTGTATAAGCAAACGGTCTGGGAACAAATTTTGAAATAAACACTGGGTCGGAAAAACATTTGTGATTTGATGCGTAAATCATCCCCTGACTTTTTTTGCAGTCCGGCGGAGTTAAATCATGCATTCTTACACGATTTGCCCATATATAAAAGTTTATAGCTAAAGGATACAGCCAAGTAATCCAGCGAAACGGCAAAAATAAAGACGGAAAATAAAAAATAATAATCCAAGCCAACACAATCATTAATCTAACAAAAAGCAGCTTATTCTTTTTTCGTTTTCCTTTTTTATCTTTCTGTGTATCCATATAAAATCCCTTAATTCCAAACTGTATTATAA
>JBNMHA010000107.1:0-7734 GCA_050872545.1 Spirochaetales bacterium
ATATAATTCTGCCAGAGTTAATGGAAGGTTTCGGCTTTGAACAGAATCGTTTTCATAAATACGATGTTTATTATCACAACATTTACAGCTGCGATAATGCACCTGCCGGGAATCTGGAAGTGCGTCTGGCTGCTTTGCTGCATGATATTGCAAAACCGCGTACAAGTCATGAAAAAGCGAACGATGACGGCAATTCGTTTTATAATCATGAAATTATTGGCAGCAGAATGGCAGGCAGAATTCTGAAACGGCTGAAATTTTCTGCAGCCCAAATTTCACACATCAAGCATTTGATTAAACATCACATGTTTTATTACACAAAAGAATGGACAGACGGAGCTGTTCGCCGTTTTATCCGAAATGTCGGAGCCGAGAATCTTGAAGATTTATTTTTGCTGCGTGATGCAGACCGAAACGGTAATGGGTCGAAAACCGGAATCCCGAAAGCATTTATTGATTTTCAGGAAAAAATTCGTGAGATAATGGAAATCGACAGTGCATTGAAAGTTACGGACTTGGAAATTAACGGTAGAGATTTAATCGAAAATCTTCAAATGAAGCAGGGACCGATGATTGGCGAAGTGCTTAATTATCTGCTGGAACTTGTGTTGGATGAACCGGAACTGAATAAACATGAGCTGCTGATGGAAAAAGCTAAAGAATATTATGATAAAAAATGCAGTTATGCTATGGAGCAGTACGGCAGACCGCCGGAGGAACTCGGAAAATTTTAAAGTCGGAGATTTGCATTGAATATTAAAGATATTGATTTTTGCGGAAGTTTTACGCAGCTGGAGAAAATGCCGAAGGATAAGCTTCCGGAAATAGCTTTCATCGGGCGCAGTAACGTAGGTAAGTCCAGTCTTATAAATAACTTATGCAATCGTAAAATTGCTAAAACATCTTCCACGCCGGGAAAAACGCAGCTTATTAACTTTTTTAAAATTAACAAAAAATTTTACCTTGTTGATTTGCCCGGATACGGTTATGCGAAAGTTACGCCTGAAGTCAAAAAGAAATGGGAAGCGTTTATAGATATTTACTTGCAAAAGCGTGAAACTTTGAAAGCTGTTTTTCTGCTGCTTGATATTCGCCGTGAGCCTAACGAGCATGATAGAATGTTGACGTCTTGGGTAAAATCGTTGTCTGCTGTGTCCGAGCTGCGTCCTGTTTATGTATTGACAAAAGCTGATAAATTAGGAAGAAGCGCAATTGCAAAGAGTAAAGCGGAAATTGCCAAAGCTTTATTTGTAAGTCAGCATGAAATGTTTGTGCATTCGTCTGTTTCAGGTGACGGAAAAAAAGAATTGCTGAAATGTATTGACGATATATTGGCTCCCAAGCCCGAACTGCTTGGTTTTGATGATGAAGAGTGACTTTTTTTGCGCTGAAAGTGCGACAAATGACTGGGAAAATTATGGTACCAATATCAGACATAAAAGATTTAGATTTAAATAAAAGCGGAATTATAGAAGCTTCTGCCGGAACAGGGAAAACTTATACAATTTGTACGATTGTTTCGCGAATTATCAGGGAAGGTTATGCAGAGGCAGATCAAATTGCCGTTGTGACATTTACGGAAAAAGCTGCTGGTGAATTGAAGCAGAGAATTGTAAAGCGGCTGGAAGATGATTTGAATGAATGTTCCGGCATGGCAGAAGCTGAAAATCTGAAGAACGCACTTGCACGGACAGATGAAATTCGCATAGGAACAATTCACGGTTTTTGCAACGGATTGCTTCATGAGTTTTCATTTGAGAACGGCGTTCCGTTTAAATTAAATTCAAATAATGACCCGGCATTGCGTGACAGGCTGCTGAACTTGCAAATTCGTCGTGATTGGCAAAAAACTTACGGCGGCATTCTGCCGGTTTTGCTGAAAGCAAGCGGTTTTATCGACAATCCAAACGGTTTTATAGAAGATGTCGGAAAAATAGCGAATAAATTGTATGCGTTTGTAGACTGCGGAAATCGTCCGGAGAATGATTCGCTTACAAATAGCTGCAAAACTGTTCCGGAAGTGCAGAATGCCGAAAGTCTTGAAGCGAAACTTGAGAATCTTAAAAGTAGCTGGAATGAAGTGCGGAAACTTGCCGCTGCTGCAAAAAAAGAATGCGGAACATCAATACTAAAATCCAATGGCAAAAAAGTTCCGTCACGCAGTCTTGACAGTGTGGTTAAAGCAGCGGAGCTTTGCGCAAAATCTTTTGATAGTATCGACTTAAAAACTTTGTCTGGTACGGTCGGAAAAAACGAAAAGATTTACGGTTATGACAACATTGAAGAAACCGACATTTACGCCTTTCAAAATGCTGCAAAAAAATTTTTGGAATCATACAATGAATTTGCCGCAGTACTTAAAATTAACACGGCAGTTCAGCTGGTAAAAGATTTTCGCACTGCAAAAGCTGAAAACAGAATTATCGGCTTTGATGATATGCTGATTCTCGTTTATGAAGCTTTGCAGAACAAAACCGGCGGCGAAAATCTTTTTTGCCAGGAGTTGCAGCAAAAGTTTCGTTATGCGCTGCTTGATGAATTTCAGGACACGGATCAGGTGCAGTGGGGGATTTTCCGCACAATTTTTTTGGACGAGACATCGCCCGGTAATAAAATTTATCTTATCGGCGACCCTAAGCAGGCGATTTATTCATTCAGAAACGCTGATATTAACACTTATAATCTTGCTAAAAGCGAAGTTATTGCTGCCGGTGGGCTTATGTACAATCTCGGCAAGAATTATCGCTCGGTAAAAACACTTGTAAACGGCTTTAACAAATTATTTTCCACAGAATTTTTCGGTAAGGACGAGAAAATTACATATATAAATGTAGATTCTCAATCGGAGGCAGAACAAAAAATCTCGATTGTTCAGCCGGAAGAAAATACGATTTGCTGCCTTACATCCGAAAGCAAAACAGCAGACAGTTTTAATAAGTTGATGAAAAATTTTATTGTCAAAGAAATCGTGCGTCTGGAGAAAAATATAAAAATCAGAGATAAAAACGGAGAACGACCGCTTAATCTCGGTGATATTTGTATTTTGACACGAACAAACGATGGCTGCCGTGATGTGAGAAATGCGCTGATGAATGCCGGAATACCGGCTGATATTTACAAAGAAACAGGAATTTTCCGAAGCGATGAAGCTTTGAACGTGTACTGCATTTTAGATGTGCTTATGTTTCCGGGCGATGAAAGTCGTCTGAAAAAAGCGTTACTTACCGAATTTTACGCTTATTCGGCGAGTGAACTGGAAAATTTAACATCAGAAGAATTGTGGCATAAGGCGAATCTTTCATCACTGCAAAAAATTGCCCGGCGAATGGAATGGTCTTCTTTTTTTGCGGAACTTTTTGATTGTACGGGAATTTTTACCAATTTACTGGCTAAGGATACAACAGCGGATAAAAATGTTGCTTCACGCAAAATTACCGATTATCGGCATATTGCTGAAGTGCTGCAGGAAAATGCGTACCGTGAAAAACTCAATTTGGAAGGAATGCAGAAACATCTTGATTCGCTGCGTTTCCTGTCCGATATGGATTTTTTCCGAAAGTCGGGTTCACAACCTATGGTGCAGGTTATGACGATTCATGCCAGTAAAGGCTTGGAATTCCCGATTGTGTTTGTAATGACATGCCGATTGAAGGAAAACAAAAAAACTCCGGTTTTTCAATCGTATCATTCTCAAAATAAATTGATAATAGATACAATGCCCTATAAAGAAAATGCTATCTATAATGAAGAAACTGCCGAAGAACACAATCGATTGCTTTATGTAGCTGCTACACGTGCTTCATGTAAATTATATTTGCCGATAGATTATGATGCATTGCAAATTCCCGACAATGCACAGAAAATAAATCTTGATGAAATTCCGACAGATTTTGTTTCCAGAAGCAAACCGCAGAGCGAGTGCGAAAAATTACCTGAAGAATTTTTGAATGTTAATTCGGCTGAAATGGAACGATATTTCCGATTGGAATCTTTTTCGTCATTGGCTGCAAAAGGCGAGCATATCGAGCAATTGGAAGCGTTGTTTGAACTTGATAATGATGATTCTCGTGAGGAAGATGAAGTTGTCGGGAAAGCCGGTGTGGTGCACGGAATTTTGCCCGGCGGAATGGTAACCGGAAATATGATGCATAAAATTTTTGAACTGATAGATTTTGCAGCGGCGGCAGATGTCGGTGGACTGCGGAAAAATCAAATTATTGCATCGCTTACCGATCGTGAAACGGAAGAAAGCAAAATTATTTTTGACACAATAAATTTCTATTATCCTAATCTTACACAGCAGCAACTTGAGCTTTATGCCGATGAAGCTGCGAATATTATCTACAATGTGCTGAATACGCCACTTTCCGTACCGGACGGAAACAGTTTTTGTTTGCATGAGATTTCAAGAGTCGACAGAATCAGCGAAATGAATTTTTACATGTCTGTTCCCAACAGAGATGACTTGCAGATGACAGGTTCACTTGACTTAGTTTTTCGCTGCGGCGGAAAGTATTATTTTCTGGACTGGAAAACAAACTCACTGGAAAACTACGCAGATACAAGCGAATACACTGATGAACATTACGCAATGCAGTATAAAATTTATTTGCAGGCATTAAAAAGATTTCTTTCTGCACGGCTTAAAGGTAAATTTCAGTATGAGCGTGACTTCGGTGGAATATTTTACGTTTACGTGCGCGGCGTAACTCCGGATAACCCAAAGCAAGGCATTTGCTTTTATAAACCTAGTCCGGAGAGCCGATAACTGCCGCAACAGAACAGTTGATATATTAAGACAGAATATTTATTTGCGGTTGATTCGTATCGGAAAAATCAGAAAACACTGAACTTGCCTTAAGTAAATGTTGAAAAATGACGATGTTACTTTGTGATTTCTCATATTAAACTACATTAAATAAGCGAAATCTTTCGTTGGAAAGAGGTAATTATGAAATTTAGAACAAAACTCCTATTACTTAATATCCTTAGCATTGTGCTGCTTGTTGTTTTTATTTACGGAGTTGTCATTATCAATCTGCAGAATTCTTTCCACAGAAATCTTGATAATTTTGAAAGAGAATTGAAAGATTCTAAAAATACCTCTTTGCTTACAAATTTGGCTTTGGCTGAGCATACATTGAGTGAAATAAACGGACAGGCGAAAACCAGAACAAAATTTATTACCGATGAAAATGAGAAAAACAGAATAGAAGAAAATTTTAAGGAACAGGCAATCGATATTCTTACTCGTGTAAGTCGTGAAAATAAGAGAAATTATTTCTTTGCCATAAAGTTTGATGAAGATGACAATCCTTTCTACGTATTTCACGGTTTGGATCAAAGCATGAGAGATCAACCGGTGGACATAAGCAAAGCTTATCTTCGCCGAATAGTAGAACGCAGACTCAGAGCAGGGCTTTCTTTAAGAAAAGGCGACAGAATAACTTATCCGGAAAAAAATCTTGCTCGTAATAAAATAGATGATGTGCGTGTTATCGATGTAAAACATTTTCAAGCTTGGGATTGGTTGATTGTTACGGGATACTACCAGAGCGAAGTCGACAGCATTATGGGTGAAATGCGCAAAACTATGTCTCATGATTTGGTAATGATGATTTTCTGGATTACGCTGATTTCTATAATTGTCGGAGTGGTTATCGGTTTCATTAATTTATCGATTATCAAGCAAATGCTTAAACCGCTTTTGGAACTTTCCGATCACGCTTTGATGGTATCGGAAGGAAAACTGATTCAGTTTAAATCATCATACAGCAGAAAAAGACACGATGAAATTGCCAAACTTATTTACAGCTTCAACAAGATTATCCGCAGCTTTACGTCAAGTATGCGAAATATAAACGAGGTTTGTACAAGATTGCAGAATTTGGTAAACAGCGAAAGCGAAACAGCGGCAATGTTGTCTAATGTTACGAATATAGAATCATCTTCCGTAAAAGAGATTTCCGCTAATCTGGAAGAACTTCTTACTTCAATCGAAAAAACTTCAAAAAGTGCAATATCAGGTGCTGCAGAATTGAGTGAAAGTGCAAAATATGCGGAAGACGGATATGCAAAGATTGATAAAATCAGCCAGAGCATTTACGATGTGTCAACTCATTTCAGTACAATAAAAGATTCTCTTGCATTGATATTCAGCATTTCTGAACAAACAAATTTACTTGCGCTGAATGCTTCTATAGAAGCGGTGAAAGCCGGTGATGTCGGAAAAGGTTTTACGGTAGTTGCGGATGAAATTCGTAAGCTTGCAGATAAAACTCATGACATTGCAACCAGAATTAACGAAAGTATTGAAAACAATGAAGTGTTTATTGATAATGCACGCCAGTTGATGTTGAATTCTCAGGAGACATTTAAA
Source organism: Spirochaetales bacterium (assembly GCA_050872545.1). GTDB lineage: Bacteria > Spirochaetota > GWE2-31-10 > GWE2-31-10 > GWE2-31-10 > RGIG8597. The sequence goes on from JBNMHA010000107.1 coordinate 6,380, forward strand.
GTTCTTATTGATTCTACTGTTTCATCGCAGAAACTGATTTTCGATATTGCCGATTCAATGAAAACACAAAACTCGCGCGGTGAGCACATTATGAACAGTGCCGCTACAATAAGTGAAGCTTCTAACAATATTGTAGATGTAGTAAAACAGACAAAACGCACTAACTTGACAATTGAAGATGTTCTCAACAAATTAATTTATACAATGAAAGTATTCAAGTTTGAGAATAGCACAATAAAAGACAGCAATAACCTTGCAGCAATACTGCAAAAGCAAAAAAGCAAAGATGCAGAGGCTGAAAGCCAAGAAACTGAAAACAAATCGGAAGAAATGGCTGCAAATGCACAGGCGGAAAACTCCGATGTTTCTGATGAAATGTTTCAGGATGAACAGGAAGCTTTGCTGAACGAAAAAAGCGCAGAAGAATCATAACGCATTTCATTTCCTACTAATTTTTATTTCATTGCCGCATTTGCGTTTTATGTCATTGCCGTGCATAGATACGGCAATCTTTCGTGTTGTTAGAGATTCCCTTGTCGAGCAAGGGAATGACAAAAAAAGTACACACGAGAATGACGCGAAAACAAGTGTCAGGTCTCAATTCTAAAATAGAATACAGGTCTGGCACCAAGTTGCACACAAGAACCACAAGGGACAGACCTTAATGCCAATTTGGAATACAAACCTGTCTCCAATTTCTAATTCACAAAAAAATCTTCACTTTTTTTCCGGAAATCTGCAATATTTTAAAACTTTTTGTGTTTATAGAATATAGAAGCGATTAAAAAAATTGCTTCTTAATCTGTAAGCAAGGAAAGAAAATGAGTAGATTTAAAGACTGGGATGATTTAACGATTACGGACGATTTCTTATTTTGTCGAGTGATGAGAAATGAACAGATTTGCAGGCAACTGCTGGAGTTGATTCTGCATGTTAAAGTAGGCAAAATTAAATTTCTCACGAGTCAGCACGAAATTGAAGTTGATCCGCAATCTAAGGCGATAGCGATGGATGTTTATTTGCGCGACGAGGATAAGGTCGTAAATGTGGAGATGCAGAACGGACATCGATTAGAGTTGCCAAAGCGGACGCGCTATTATCAGGCAGTGGCAGATGTGGACAATACTCCGCCGGGAAAACTTTACACAGACATGAAGGACAATTATGTGATTTTTATCTGCACCTTTGATCCGTTTCTGCTTGATAATGCGATTTATGAGTTTGAAAATATTTGCATGAGCTGCAAGCCGCCACTGCCGCTGAATGACGGAACGCATAAAATATTTTTGAATACAACGGCTGATGATTTGACTTTGCTTGACCCTGATTTGAAGTTGTTTTATGATTACGTGCGC
>JBNMHA010000108.1:0-7662 GCA_050872545.1 Spirochaetales bacterium
CGTCTGCCTTTGGCAGACAAATTGCCACTTTAACCAGCGCAAGCCCTACGTACTTTGAAGCAAGGTGGCACTTGACGCAGCCAACGGCTCCGAATTGCCACTTGAACTGCCGTTAGGTGCCATGCCACCCGGCAGTTCAGCTTTTGTCATTAATGTCTGTAGAAATTAATCAAGCAGCCATCAAGAATGATTTTGCGCTCATCATCGGTAAGGTCGCCAATTTTCAAATCAAACTCTATTGGCGTATCTTTTACCACATAAGCTTTTATTACTGCTGCTTTTTCTTCTACTGCCTTTCTTATTCCCGGTATAAAAATATAATCAAGGTTTTTAAAAGGAAGTTTTCCGGCATCGATGATAAAAGGCAGCATTCCCCAGTTAATCAAGTTGGAACGGTAACGCTTTGTCGCATACTCATTTGCAATATTTGCCCAACCACCGAGAACTTTTTGACATGAAGCAGCCTGTTCACGTGCAGAACCATCTCCCGGTTTTACAGCAAAAATTGTACTGCCGAAACCAATGTTTTCTTTGTTGACTTCCGGGCAAAGTTTTTTAACGGTTTCCATTACCGGTTTAAGCTCGGCAACTTCATCTAAAGGTTTTCTGCCGTTTTCAATTGCCTTTTGTGCCTTTTGAATTTCTTTTGCACGTCCTACGTATTCAGGATCTTTTCTTGATAATGTAAATTCTGCTAATCCCAAAGGATTTGAACGGTAAGATGATGTCTCGCCGGAAGGAATCAATTCATCTGTAGTCGTTACCGGGTCATGAATTTCAGATACAACTTTAAGTATCATATTCTGCGGCAGTTCACTCATTGCAGGCCAGTCTTTAATGTTCGGACCAAACTTTACTTCTACAGATGGATCAGCTTTGCCAACGCCGTTATAAACACGGTTGTCATATATAGATTTATCAAAGAAATATTTTGGCTTGTTGTAACTTACGTCAATGTCAGTAGCAGCAGTTAAATATCCTTTGTTTGCAGCTGTTGCGGCAATGGAACGCGCATCCATCAATGCTACAGATGCAATTTGTCCGCTTGTAATTTTAGAACCTTCTCTGTTAGGGAAATTTCTTGTTGAATGACGTATAGAAAGCCCTTTATTTGCCGGTACATCTCCTGCACCGAAACATGGTCCGCAGAACGCAGTACGTACAGTAGCACCGCTTTCCATAAATTTTGCAACTGAGCCATTTTTAATCAGTTCCATAAATATTGGCTGAGATGCCGGATAAACGCTCAAACTAAATTCATCCGCACCGATACTTTTTCCTTGCAAAATATCAGCTGCATCACAAAGATTTTCAAAACCACCGCCTGCACAACCGGCAATTACTCCCTGTTCCACATACAATTTACCATTGCGGATTTTATCACGCAGCGTAAACGGAATTTTGCCGTCAAGACTTACCAACGCTTTCTTCTCTACATCAGCAAGAATATCTTCAAGATTTGCATTTAAATCTTCTATTGTATAAGTGTTGCTTGGGTGGAAAGGCATTGCAATCATAGGCTTAATTTTGTCAAGTTCAACATAAACAACACCGTCGTAATACGCAATTTCGCCCGGATTAAGTTCTTTGTATTCTTCCGGACGACCGTGAATATCATAAAATTCTTTTACTTTAGAATCTGTAGTCCAAATTGAAGAAAGACATGTTGTTTCTGTAGTCATTACATCTACGCCGATTCTGTAATCTACAGAAAGATTTGCCACACCGGGGCCAACAAATTCCATAACTTTGTTCTTTACGTAGCCTTTTTCAAAAACAGCACCGATTATAGCCAATGCAATATCCTGCGGACCAACACCTTTTGCAGGCTTGCCGGTAAGGTATATTGCAATCACGCCCGGCATGTTAATGTCATAAGTTTTGGAAAGAAGCTGTTTTACAATTTCAGGACCGCCTTCGCCACATGCCATTGTACCCAATGCGCCGTAGCGAGTGTGGCTGTCGGAACCTAAAATCATGCGACCGCACCCGGCAAGCATTTCTCTTGCAAACTGATGAATTACAGCCTGATGAGGCGGTACATAAATTCCGCCGTATTTTTTTGCGCATGAAAGCCCGAACATGTGGTCATCTTCATTGATTGTTCCGCCTACAGCGCAAAGGCTGTTGTGACAGTTTGTCAGCACATAAGGAACGGGAAATTTTTCAAGTCCGCTTGCACGTGCCGTTTGTATAATACCTACAAAAGTAATATCGTGAGATGTAAGGCGGTCAAACTTAATCTGAAGTTTATCCATATTGCCTGATGTATTGTGACTTTTAAGAATGCCGTAAGCCATTGTGTTTTTTGCGGCTTCTTCTTTTGACGGAACGTTTTTCATTTTGGAAGCTAAAATTTTTGCGGCATCTTGCGTGTCTTCAACCAACTCGCTGCCGTTCAAAAGATAAGCTCCGTTTTTATACAACTGAACCATTTTAACAACTCCTTTTAACCGGACAAAATTTTGCAGCATTATAAAGGATGATAAGGCGTTTTCGCAATGAAAAGTTTTAAAAAGTTTGCAGCCTGCATTGGAAATCGCAGCGGCTAGCGGCAAATCTACATATTGAATTATTTTTAAAACTGATGTATGGTCGCAGGCTATGGATAACAAAGAAAAAATAATGCAGTGCGCTCTGGAATTATTTTCAGATAAAGGATATGAAGGCACCGGAATACAGGAAATTACGCAGGCTGCCGGAATCACCAAACCGACTCTTTACTATTATTTTGGTAATAAAGAAGGGCTTTTAAAGGCAATTCTTGATTTCTACTTTTCAGATTTTACCGTGAAACTGGAAAATGCTGCGGCTTATAGCGGCGATACTGTTAATACGGTTACTCAAATATCGCGGATGTTTCTGACGGCAGCAAAAGAAAATACATTATTCTACAGAATGTACTTATCCATGAGTTTAAGTGCTGTTAATACAACGTCATTTTTGTGCATTACTCCGTTTTGTGAGCGAATCAGCGGAATTGTCGAAACATTTTTCTTAAAAGCGGCGCAAGATAACGGTAATATGAAAGGACACGAAAAGGAAATTACCATGTCATATTTGGGAGTAATAAATTCTTATGCGCTTCTCTTGCTCAACGGTAAACTTGAGTTATCCGAGAAATTAATCTACAGAATAGTGCATTTGTTTCTTCATGGAATTTACTCGTAAATTATTCGCATAATCTATATATAAATGAAGAAATCAGTGAAATGCTGTTGTATATTTCACTGATTTCTTTTGTATAAAGTTACGCCGGAATGAATCCAAGTACAACCGATACGGCAGCCGGCACAATCAAATAGAGTGCAAAAAATCCCATTTTGCCGTTTTGAATCATTTTCAACAGTAGTTTCAGCGAGATGTAGCCGACTGCGAATGAAACAATAAGCCCGACAATGTAGTAAAGTGCCGCACCTTGCGCTAAAGTAAGTTCTCCGGTGATTAAATCTTTTACTTCCAATAAAAATGCCGCAAGTATAAGCGGAATGCTTAACAGAAATGAAAATCTGCCCGCATCTTTTTTATCCACACCGCAGAAAAGTGCGCCGGAGATAGTTGAACCGGAACGTGAAATTCCCGGCAGAACCGCAGCAGCTTGAAAAATTCCGACAATTAACGCCTGTTTTATGCTCATTTTGTCGATTAAAGCGGTTTTATCCTTTTTTACACGGCTGCTGAAAGTAAGAATTAATGCTGTATAGATAAAGAATAAAGCAAGCAGGAAAAATATTTTTGAATTGCCGATGACAAAGTGAGTATCGATTACATCTTTCAGCAGCAGCCCGGTGAATCCTGCCGGAATCGTAGCGATTATAAATACAAGATAAATATGCGCTACTTCGCTTCTTTTTAATGTTCTGCCGAATGTTTTGCTTTGTATTTCTTTGCAGAAAAGCCCTTTTATTAATTCCGCAATGTCATTTCGATACACAAGGATTACCGCCAGCAATGTTCCGAAATGAATTGTCAAATCGAATGAAATATCGAAATCCAGTCCGAGAAGCCGCTTAAACAGCAGAATGTGTCCCGATGACGATATTGGTAAAAACTCGGCTATGCCTTGTATTATTGATATAAAAATTACCTTTAATAATTCCATTTTCCACCTTCTTTAATTGATATTAAGCTGATGTTTATCATTAAAGGGCTTAAATGTCGAGTTTTGTAATGTCGTTCTTATGTTGCGGAACACAGTTCATGACAGATTGCCGCAATGACAAAAAAGGTTATATAGAAATTATATTTACAGATAAAACTGATTTTTTATTTGTTTTTAACGTTGATTAAACTTGCGGTAATTTTTTCTGATACTTCATGTATTAAATTAAAAAATTATGTATTTTCACAGGCGGAGGCTGAAATGAATAAAAAAATATTAGCTTGTTTTTTATTGTTAATGACTGCACTGCAATTTTTTGGAAAAGGTACGCAGTGTATGGTAATTCTGAACAATGGGAGCGAGTATCGCGGAAAACTTGCAGATGTAAACGGAGAGCAGTTTATTTTTGATTTTCCCGATGGAAGAAAGGAATTTAATAAATCAGAAATTTATATGCTGAGTTTCCCAAAAGAGCGCAAGAATCAAAATGTGCGTGATATTTCACAGATTGATGACAGTGAGATTTCAGAGGCGGTAAAAAAAGCGGCTGCTTATAAGCCGGAACAAAATGAAAGCATGTTTGTTTTACTGGATAAAACAAACTACGACTATAACGGAACAAATATTGTCCGTACACAAAAACTGATAATTAAAATATTAAATGAGGTCGGAAAAGAAAATTCAATCCAAATGATTGACTACAACACAAGAAGTGAGGAAAGTTGCGATTTGATTTACGCAATTACCATTACGCCGGATGGAAAGGTTTTTTCACTTCTGGATGATGCGGTAAATAACGAACCTACAGTTCAAGATGGGCTTTATCAAGGTGAAAGACGCATTAAATTTAGTATGCCGAATCCAGAAGTTAGCAATATTTTTGTATACGAATGGCAGACTGAATTCCCAGTTGATTCGCTTTTTGTGCCGATTAACGAATATTTTTATTTGCGTGACTATTGTAATGTTGCAAAACAGGAGCTTTCATTTACAAACATTCCTTATCCTTTGGAAGTTTATCAGGAAAAGGGCGAAGTGAAAGGCGTAAAAGCGCAGATTATCAGAAATAAAAACGATATAACCGTTAAAGCGCAGAATATTAAGCGTGTGACGATCAGCGAACCTTATTTGCCGAAAAAATCAGTTCTTCTTCCTAATATTAGAATCAGCAGCAGCTTTGACGAAGTCTCAGCAGTAAAATATTTTCAGCCGCATGTTCCGGATTCTTTGTCTTTTAGTAAGTTTATAAATGAAAATAATTTCGGTAATTTGAAAACTCAAGATGACCTGAAAAAAGTTTATGCATATTTTCAGGATAAAATAATTCAAAGAAATTACTTGCCGAGTACGCAGGCTTACAAGATAAGCGACACGGATAAAATGCTGCATGAAAGAAAACTTACACCGCTTGATAAAACTGCGCTGTTTGCTGATGTTCTTCTTAACAGTGGAATAGAAAGCAGTTTTGTTTTTTATTCACCACAGAATACGGCACCGGCAAAACTGCGAAAGGAAAAAAATTTAGCACTGTATCCGGAAACTGCGCTGCTTGTTAAACTTTCGGACAGCGAAATAATGCTTTCATTTGAAAATGCGTCACTTGCGTTTGGCAAACTTCCCGACGAGTCGTCGCTTGCGTCGGCTGTAATTGTCGGTAGGGATTCCGTTGAGTACAAACTTTTGCCGGACACATCTCCTGAAAATAATAAAGTTGTAATAAATATGACTGGCACATTGAACGAAGACGGAACTTTGCAGCTGAACCGAAATTTCATTTTGAATGGAGATGCTTCCGCCGGTTTCAGAAAATTGCGGTTTATGTCAGATGAGGAAAAGAATAAATTTTTTCGAGAGTATGTTTCTTCTATAAAAATTGGAAGTGTGTCAAAAGAATGGAGCATAAATAGTAACTTGGAAGATAAAAATATTCCTGTTAATTTTTCTGATTCTCTGCTGATTCCAGATTATTCCGTTATTTCCGGCGACATTTATTTGTTTTCTTTGCCGCATTTCAATTACGATTTGTGTGATTTGACATCAAAGAACCGTGATTATACGGTAGAATGGCAGGAAAAAGGCATTGATGAATGCAGCTATGAGATAAAACTGCCTGAAAATTTGAAAGTAAAATATATGCCGGATTCACAAGACTTTTCATTTAACAACGAAAAATTTCATATCACGTATCAGTGCGATGCAGACAATGTTCTGAAAGTTTCGTATTCATCGGAAAGCAATACATCATTCGTTAAGTTAAGTGATTACAAAAAACTGCAAGCGTATTTAAATCGCAGAATGGAATTGTCAAAACAATACATAATTTTGGAGAAGATAAAATGAATAGAAAAAAACTTGTTCTTTTAACCATGCTCGGTTGTTCATTTTTCCTTAATGCCGAGTCAAAAGTTTCTCCTGTTGTAAAAATGAATAATGGAGAATCAATAAATGCCGAAGCACTTGATTTCAAAGAAAACACTTTCTTCATTGACGGAAAAGAAACTTTGCCTGATGAAATTTCTCACATAGTTTTTCAGAAACAGCAAGGAAATATTGATTCGCACAAACTGCAAACCGGAAATATCGGCAAGGAAGAACTGCTTAACAGAGCAAAGAAGATGTCGGAAAAATATCCGGATCAGCCGCTTCTTGTTTTGCTTGATGACGGAACAGAGCAGCTGCGCACGGACGGAACGCAGTATTCGCGCGCACGTTTGGCAGTAAAAATCTGCAATGAATCGCAGTTGTCGCTTGCAACATTAAAAATTGGAAGCTTGCAGGGAAAAACCGAGTCTAGATTAATTTACGCTAGAAGCATTTCACCCGACGGGAAAGAAGTCTTCCTTGATTTGGAAAATGTTACTTACACAACGCCGTCACGTGATAAAGATTTCTTTGGCAATAATAAGGAAGAATATAGAATTGCGCAGTACGTAATTCCGGAAGTTGCTGTCGGTTCGATTATCGATTATGAATATGAGAGAATTTCATACAGCGAGGAAGATCCGAATCAGTATTATGTAAAATGGTGGTTCAGTTCGGAAAAACCTGTTTATCAGTCGACTTTCAAAGTTATGGTTCCACAGAACAAGCCGTATTACTTTGCGGAGATGAACATTGAAAACGGTAAACTAAAACGCCGTGAAGTGACGGAAAACGGTTATCATGCGTATTATTTTGAATACGGTGAAAGTGCACCGATTATTGAAGAAGAAATGGGACCTGATACTTATGAAATCGCAGCTTATATCGAGGGAAGTTCATTTAAAGACCAAACTTATTTATCTAATTGGCTTGGCGGCTTTTTTAAAGAGCGAATAGAGGCAAACGATGAAATAAAAAATACGGTAAACCAGCTTTTGGCGGAAACAAAAAGTGAAGATGAAAAAATTGCTGTGCTGTATCGCTTTGTGCAGGATAATATTCGTTACGTATCGATAAAAACAAGTTTGTCGTCCGGATTGGCTGGCCATAAGGCTTCGGAAACATTCAGCAACCGTTACGGCGACTGCATTGATAAGGCAATTTTATTTGCTGCAATGCAAATAAAATTGCCTTATCAA
>JBNMHA010000109.1:0-7536 GCA_050872545.1 Spirochaetales bacterium
ATATGAACCAGCGTAGCCCAATTTTAAGCTTGCCAAGAAAGGGATAGGTTATAGGAAAGGGGAAACTGCGGCATGCTGAAAGAGCTGTTTCCCCTTTCCTAACTTTTACCCCATTTTGCACCCAAAACGATTTACTGAGTCGGCTTGCACGGCAAATTACAGATTGAACAACCAATGTCAAAAACTTTGAAGAAAGTTGCACTACCTCGCCGATGAAATCGGCAAATTGCCATTTGAACTACCATCAGGCAACGCAATCTAAAGTACAGTCGCACTTTGTGCCGTAAGGCAGTGTGCGTTTTGAACAACCGTAAGGCTTAGGCACTCTAAACCCACGTTCAGCTCTATCGCCGACTTGTCGGCAGTACGTCTTCACCCAACCGTGAGGCAACACACTCTAAAGTACAATTGCACCTTGTGCCGAAAGGCAGTGTACAGTATCCTCTTAGCGAAGAGTCAACGACTTTTTTTATTATAATTTAAATTTTTGAAGTTACTTCAATTGTTGTTTTATTGTAAAAATATGCAAAAACAATCAATTGACAGGTATGCGTATAACCGCTGACAATTGCACAATAGGTTGTAAAGTAAAAAAAAAGTAATTACAGTCTTTTATTGTAAGCGAAAATGAGGTGAAAACGCATTAAAACAGATAGGAATTTTTTTAAGAAAGAAATTATTCCTTAACTACAAAATTAAGGAGAAGCAATACTTATGGTAGGAAGCGCAGTTACATTTGCAAGAATAGGAATGAATTGTGAACCGGTAGTTGTGGAAGCGGACTTGAAACGCGGGCTACCCGGAATATCTGTAACCGGAATGCTTTCGCAGGAAGCAAAAGAGGCAAGAGAACGCATTACTCCGGCAATAACAAACAGTGGTTTTGATTTTCCGTCTAAGAAAATAACTATAAATTTTTCACCTGCCGAAACGCCTAAAATGGGTACTCATTACGATTTAGCTATGGCAGTGTCAATTTTAAAAAATCAAGAAGATTTAGACATTTCACCTAATACGGCTTTTTTCGGAGAATTAAGTTTGGGCGGTGATGTGAAATGGGTTCGCGGAATTCTGCCACTTGCTGTGGAAGCTTGGAAGCAAGGTTTTGAAAAAATTTATATTCCTTATGAAAACCGCCATGAATTATTCTGTATTCCGCAGGATAAGATTGTACCGATTCGTCATTTGTCTGATGTTACGGAGGAACTTCATGCAGAAAATGAAGGCGGCTCGGAGAACTGCGCTCCCGAAATAAAAACTTCTATCGGTGATTTCAGTGATATTAAAGGACAGGATGATTTAATTTTCTATTTTTTAACTGCCGCCGCCGGGAATCATCATACTCTTGTTGTCGGACCTCCGGGAACAGGCAAAACAATGTGTGCCAGTCGCCTGCCCGGAATTATGCCGGATTTAACACCGGAAGAAGTTATTAATGTAAATATGATTTATTCTATTGCAAGTCAGTCATCTTCTCACAGTCAATGGATATTTAACAGACCTTTCAGGGCACCGCACAGTAATTCTTCAATGCGTGCGCTGATAGGCGGCGGACCGAAAATTTTACCCGGAGAAATTTCTTTGGCACATAAAGGCATTTTGTTTTTAGATGAGTTTTTGGAATTTCATGCTGATGTTTTGCAGGCTTTGCGGACAGTTCTTGAACGTAAGGAGGTTTTTTTGTCAATGCGAAGCGGTGCGTCTGTTTATCCGGCTGATTTTCTGCTGATTGCAGCAGCTAATCCTTGTCCTTGCGGATATTATGAGACAGAAGGAATTTGCAGATGTGCAATGCACGATGTGATTCGTTACCGTAGAAAGTTGCAAAATCCGCTTACCGACAGAATTGATATTCAGATTAAGACCGACTGCGTTAAATATAAAACATTGAATACATATTCAAAGTACAGTTCGTCGGAAATGAAACTGCTTGTGGAACATTTAAGGAAAAAGCAATTTATCAGGTTTATGGGGGAAAATTTTAGTTTAAATTCCGATATTCCAGCTGATAAAATAAGGCAGTATTGTCCAATGACGTTTGATGCGGAAAGGTTGTTGGAAAAAATAATGGATGAACAAATACTTTCGGCTCGTGGCTGTCACAAAATTTTGCGGCTTGCAAGAACATTGGCTGATTTTGAAGATGAAGAAGTTATAAGCGAGTCAAATATAGAAAAGGCTTCTCAAATGCGTTGTTTGGATATTAAGTCATAAAGTTTTACATGTCATTCTTGTACTTGACTCGATAATCTATTGTAGAATCGTACAACAGATTACCGTATCAAGTACTGAAATGATGTAGGAAAAAGCAGAAATGCAGCGTACAACGTTACTGTCTAATTTTTTTGCGCTGCCTTTTTCTTGATTGCCAGTGAGTAAATAAGCGGAACAAAAATTATTATTATTAAGCAGACGAGAAACACGTATTTGCCAATGGCAAAAAATGAAGCGGCAAAGCTTGCAAAACCTGCGATTACAAGAACAAAGCCGGAAAATCTATGAGTTTTCATCCACAATTCTTCGTCGTTCATAATCCAAGACAGTCTGTATCCGACATAGCTGTTTGGTCTGCACTTTGGAATATAATTGCCGATGATTATGAAAATTACCGAAATGATTGAAAACACTAAAGAGCCGGCTTTCAGCTGCAATCCCAAAGGTTTTAATATCAGAAACATCGAGACAACGACCGAAAGGAGCGGAACTAACCAAATCAGAACAGCAGAAAGCCGTTTGCCTATGCGCTGCCGGTTTTTCTCGGTTAAAGTCAGATTAACAAACAAATTAACAAGTGCCAAAATCAGCGGAAGTAAAAATATAACAATCCATTTTGAAGCTAAAGTTCCGGCTTCATTGTTAAAACCGTAATTTATCGGGATTTCAGACGGCAGCTTGTTTTGCAGCGCAGTTCCGATTGCTATCGGAACGAGGCAGAGCAAGGTTGTAATTAAAGTTGTTTTGTTAAAAATTCGGTTCATTTTTTCCTCCTTTGTTATCGGGTTGTTTGTCAGATAAGCCGAACTGTGCCAGCCAAAGCATTACATCTTCAAAGACGCTTGTGTTGATTTCATAGTAGATAAAATTTTTTACCTTTGTTTCGCGGACAAGTTCTGCTTTTTTTAAAATTGAAAGATGATAGGAAATTGTCGCTCCGGTCATATCGAAATTCTGTCCTATTTCACCGGCAGAAAGTCTTCCGTTTTTCAACATTTCAAGTATGCTGCGGCGGACAGGATCGGACAAAGCCTTGAATGTTTCCTGAAAGCCCAAAATTTTCCTCCTTCCGAATTGCAGTATTTAGAAAAAATTCTAAATACATCTTAGTTATTAAAAAAGTTTTGTCAATAACTATTTTGAAATTCTTCTAAATAGCTGTTATAAGCAGTCAGAAAATTGTTTACACATAAAAAAACAGGTGATAGAATCGGCACTTATTAAAAAAAGAGGTGCAGAAAATGGAATATATAAAATTGCAGCTTGGCTGTTTGGCAGTTGTTTTATTCATTGCTTTTACTTATCTTCGGGAAAAATCTCTGAATAAAGTTGATAAAGTTAAATATAAGCATAAACATCGCTGCTCTCTTTTTACGGCAATGTTAATTAATGCAATAATTTGGATTATTTTTGACGGACTTACGGCTTACACGGTAAACCACTTAGAATGTGTGAACAATGCGTTGAATTTAGTTCTTCATTTATGCTTTATGATAAGTGCAAGCACAATGGTATTTCTTACGTTTCTGTATATTCTTCATATAACTGACAGCTATCCTAAAAGTGCGATAAAATGGATATTAATTTGTCTGCCGTATGCGACAAGTTTAGTTATTTTGTTTACAACTTTTTATTTTTTAAAATTTGTACACGGCAAAGCAACAAATTATTCGATGGGATTTTCTGCTTATACTTGTTTTGTAGGATCATTTCTGTATTTTATTTTTACATTTTTTGCCTTTTTCCACCGCTGGAAATTTATTGAACACAGAAAACGTATGAGCATTTTTGTTTATATGGCAGTATCTTTTGTAGTTACTATATTTCAAATGATTTTTCCGGAAATATTAATTACAGCTATTGCTCCGACAATTTTTGTACTCGGAATTTATTTAAATCATGAAGACCCGGCTGTGAAAAAGCTTATCGAATACAATTACGATACTGTAGTAGATTTTGCTACTCTAGTAGAAAATCGTGATAATAACACCGGCGGACACATTAAGCGGACAACGGCATACGTTGAACTTATTCTGCATGAACTTTGCAGCAGAGGATACTACAAGAATTTACTTACAAAAGATTTTATCAACAACCTGCAAATGGCGGCACCGATGCACGACATCGGGAAAATAGCGACACCGGATGCGATTCTGCAAAAGCCGGGAAAACTTACAGATGAAGAATACGCCGTGATGAAACAGCATTCTGAAAACGGAGCGAAAATCATTCAGGAAACTTTCGGAAAACATGCAGATAAAGATTTTATCCAAACCGCATACGAAGTTGCGCGTTATCATCATGAAAAATGGAACGGTAAAGGTTACCCTTTAGGCTTGAAGGGAACAGAAATTCCGCTTGCTGCAAGAATTATGGCTGTTGCAGATGTCTTTGATGCGGTTTCGCAAAAACGATGTTACAGAGATGCGCTTCCTTTGAAACAATGTTTTGAAATTATCGGCAAAGGCAGAGGCACGGATTTTGACCCGGATTTGGTTGATATTTTTATCGATATTCGTCCTAAAGTAGAAAAAGTTTACGAGGAAATCTATATTTAACAAAAGTGATATTTCGAGAAATGCCTGCCGGCTTTTTGGAAAACAGGCAAAGTTAGGTTATGACTGGTGGTGGCATTCATTTACTGTGCGTCACGAAAAAACAGGTGAGGAAAAGGCACAGTAAAACTTTATCACTGCGGAAAACTGATAGATGAAATTGAAGCTCTGAATGTAGGTTGTGAATACGGTGAATATGAAAAATAAACTGCAAAGGGGGAAATATGGGCTGGTTTAATCTTTACGGATTGATTTTCTTTTTAATTTTGATGATTCCGAATATTGTTTATGCTGCAACTCAAAAGGACGGTTTTGTAAACAAATTCAATAGTCCGGCTTTGGAAGGTGCAGAACAAATTTCACGGTGGGCTTCATTTCTCTTAATGATTTTTAACATCCCGAAAACTTATGGCGGCTTTTGGTTTGCAAATGCGCAAAATGTTTACATCGCTGTAAATGTTTTTCTGCTTGTTTTGTATGTTGTCGGCTGGATTTTGCTGTGGAAAAAGAATAACCTTTTCAAAGCTTTGTGGCTGTCAGTTGTTCCGTCGGCAATGTTTATTTTTTCCGGAATTATGATTTCCAGTATTCCGCTGATAATTTCATCTGTAATTTTTGCGGTTTGTCACATTACAATCAGTGCGCGCAACGTTTAAATTCGTTTCTTTAACAAGTCGCTAAAAATTGAATTGTAAAATAAGCTCATCCGCATCGTAGCAGGCTCCGTTTTGCAGAATTTCCGGAACAGGACAGGCAACATCAAACGGTAAATCATAATACCGCAGCTGCGCAAATTCTTCCTTTTTATGGACATCAATTGGAGCCGGTTGTTTGGGAATATCAAACGACCATTTTTTTTCATCTGATTTTACTGTAAGCGTTTTATCTTCCTTTGTATTGTTCGTTACTATAATATAAGTTTTTCCATCTTCACCGTGCATTACCGAAGTAACATAGAGCAGACCCGGAAATGTTATATTTTCTTCTATTATACCATCTTTGTAATAGTCCCCGAAAAAGCATGATTTGTAATGATTGCTCAATTTCATATTGATAAATTTTATGTTTTTTTCATAAAGCATTGTGCCGTCATCGAGCGTATACGGCTTTGTGCTGCGACATGGAGCCCAAGCCCCTCCGCAATCGATGATAATATCTTTAAATGTCACATCTTCCGCACTGCCGAATTCCAGCTGCATCATCAACGCGGCGTTAATGTACGTTTTTGCACCTTCATATTTCAGATTTGGCAACGAAAAGCGTGTATTTTCAATTAAAATATTTTTTGCCAGAAAGTCTTTTTTTCCAAATATCTGCACTCCGTCGACATGTGCGCCACTTACGCTTAATGTATGAATAAGATTGCGCACATAAACATTTTTCGCGGTAAAATCAACAAGTGGATTCATTGCATCAGTTAATGTTTTTTCAATTCTGCAATCGTACAATTCCATATTTCCGCTTGAGGCATTGCCGTTGAATGTACAATGTTTGAAGATTAATTTCAGTCTTTGCGAATTATGTTGAACCTTTTGGAACTTACAATTTTCAAATATTATAGTTTTGTTTGATGTGTAGATTTGGTCTGAATTTGTAGGCATTAATTTTTTTGTGAAATCGATATTTCGCACTACAATTTCATCTGCTGCCTGCCTGTTCCTATATGCGTTAATGACAATGTCGTTTTCTCTTACATCAAAGTAGAAATTTTTTTGAAAATCGGATGCATTTCCGTAATAGCCTGATTCGGTCATTGTCCGCAGCAGCCTTTCATCACATCCGGTATTAAATCTGTCCGGTGCGAATGCCAGTATTTCAGAATAATAAATCGGTGCTTCGGCAATTTCTTCTGCAGTTCTTTTTTCCAATTGGCAGGTGCAACTAACTAGTAATAATGTAAGAATTGCGCTGGGAATACAGATAAATTTGTTCATGAAAAAATCCTTTTATGCAGCAGCATTAAGTTTTTCTAAGTAAAAAAGGGATTTTGCACGAAATGTCAACTCTTATAAAAGTAGTTTAATTTTACCGAACGGTGCGAAGACCTTGCGGTTATTCAAAACGCTTTTGTCTGCCTACGCAGGCGAGGCAATGCCACTTGAGTTTAGAGTGCCTAAGCCTGACGGTTCACAAAAGGCATTTTGCAGCCGTTGGCTGTGTCAAGTGCCACTTTTTTCAAAGTGCGTCGGGCTTGCGCTAGTTCAAAAGGTATTTTGCCGATTTCATCGGCGATGTAATGCAACTTTGTTCAAAGCTTTGGACATTGGTTGTTCAATCTGTGTTTTGCAGCCGTTGGCTGCGCTGAATGTCACTTTACTTCAAGGTGCGTCAGGCTTGCGCAAGTTCAAATGGCAATTTGCCGATTTCATCGGCAAGGTAATGCAACTTGGGTTAAGGTTTGGACATTGGTTGTTCAATCTGTATTTTGCAGCCGTTGGCTGCGCTGAATGTCACTTTACTTCAAGGTGCGTCAAGCTTGCGCAAGTTCAAATGGCATTTTGCCGATTTCATCGGCGAGGCAATGCCACTTTACTTCAAAGTGCGTCGGGCTTGCACTTGGCAAAGACACACCGCCTTATGGCACAAAACTGAACGTGGGGCTCAGAGTGCGTCGGGCTTGCGCTAGTTTAAGTGGCAATTTCCCTGTCTACGCAGGCGAGGCAATGCAACTTGAGTTTAGAGTGCCTAAGCCTGACGGTTCACAAAAGGCATTTTGCAGCCGTTGGCTGTGTCAAGTGCCACTTTTTTCAAAGTGCGTCGGGCTTGC
>JBNMHA010000110.1:0-7532 GCA_050872545.1 Spirochaetales bacterium
ACATTACTATTTCTTTAATAACGGAATGTTTTGGTTATATTTTGAGACTTTAATTTTCTATTTTCCTTTTTCATTTAAGAAAGTAAAAAATGAATAAGCAAAAAGCATTCCGCCGCTGATTAATAAACCAATATACGTATATTGAGGTGTAAATTTGAAAAGAATTCCGCAAAGAAGAAAAACAAACGCCGTAAAAAAGAACAAACCTTTTTTGCCGGATTTATTTTCATTCGCTTCATTTCCGGGTTTTGTTTTTATTATTAATGTTCCGCGGTCATATTCATCAAGCAGATGTGTTAGCCTTTCCGGAAGACTGTACGTAAGTTGAGCAAAACGCATTAAATCCTTTCCGCCGTACTTCACGAGAACCTGCGGCTTTCCGACAATGATTTTACCGGCGTACTTTCTAACCTGTTCATATATTTTAAAATCAGGATTCAAAACCGCTATAAAACCGGCAAGAGCCGCAACCGTTTTGCCCGCATAAGCCCATTTCACAGGAACAACGATTTCTTCGGATGAAATAAGATTTCGGAAATCTTTCTTTATAGGTGTAAAATCAAATGTCTGAATAGACTGTTTATTCATATTTAGCATTACAGCAACTTTATTAAGCAAAAATTCCACCATAGGAAACAAAGTGTGAATATTCGCACCGTCACGCAAAAACTCTTGTTCCTGCAAAATTTGCAGAACCGCCCGACTGTCTTGATTCATCACTGCAATAATCCCTCTGGCAATAGCATCACTCATATCCGGCGTAATTTCTCCCGACATTCCGAAATCCAGCAAAACAATCCTATTTCCGGAAGCGACTAAAATATTTCCGGGATGCGGATCGAAATGAACCCATCCGGTAAAAACAAACTGTTCAAAAAAAACTTCGAGAATTCTGTCTGCTAAAACTTTTGAATTACAGTTAATTTCATGAAAATCCTTTACTTCATTTATTTTCACGCCCTCACAATATTCCATAACAATTATTCTGCGCGTGCAAAATTCTTTATAAACTTTAGGGATTTTCAAATAAGAAAATTTAGAAAGCGACTTGCGCATTTTCTCTGCAACAAAGATTTCACGGAAAAAGTTTAATTCATCACTCGTTACATTGATAAATTCATCTAGCAATGAAGATAAATCTATATGTTTTGAAATAAAACCGAAATGTTCGACAAATCGGACTACCTGAAACAAAATCGCAAGATCAAAATCTACAGTATCTTCTGCCTCTTTTTTCAAAACTTTGACAACTACTTTTTTGCCGTTCTGAAGCGTCGCGCAATGAACCTGCCCCAATGACGCTACTGCCATCGGAGTTTCCGAGAAGTAAGAAAAAACTTGTTTGTAATCTTTATATTCCGAAGTAAGCCGCTCTTCAATAGAAGAAAACGGCACTGCTGGAACCGCATTCTGCAACGGAGAAAGAATTTCAATATAAGGTGCCGGGAAAATATCGTGCTTAGTACTCAAAAACTGGCACAGTTTTATATAAATACTTCCAAGTTCTACACTTATTGAATATAGCTCTTTCGCACATTTTAAATGGCGGTTATACATTTTTTCCTGTGCAGTCTTATAACCGTATCTGCGTGTAAGCCTAAACTCTTTTCCGAATGCAAGAATTATTTTTATGAATATTCCAAGCACTCGGAAAAAACGTTTTCTGTAATTTTTAGCCACAAATTTTTCCTGTTAGGATTTTTTTTCTGCCAGAAGCTGATCCAGTTTGCCGGATAAATCATCAATTTTTTTATTTAATGACTCAACTTCCTTTTTCGATGCAAAACCGAATTTTTCGGTAAACTCCAAAACATTTTCTTCTGCCTTTTTTATTTCGTCACCGAATATGCTTCTTATTTCTGTTCCCTTGTCTTTGAATTCACTTTGCTTTGCTTTCACTTTTTCTTCAAACTCTTTGTATCTGTCTTCGCGCAAAGTTTTGAATTCTCCGGCTTTTTTTTCAAGCTCATCACCGGCAGAAAATAAAAGTACTGCCATATCTTTAAATAAATTACTCATGTTACGCTCCTAATTTAAAAGCATTGTTTTTATAGTTTTCCGATTGTATATTAAATTCCAAATAAATGAGAACACAAAAATTGTTTTTTTATTCATAAAAATAAAACATTATTCTTCTCGGGAAAACATTTTAATTCTATGCAGATTGTTTTTTTTCTGATATTGATAATTAACTTTTTTTAAAAAAGGAAACAACTATGGACAAACCGACAATTGACGACACAACAGAAGCAAGCATTGTTCTGCCTAAAAAACTCTATGAATTGATATGCGCAATGGCAAAAGCCGCAAATGAAGAATTAAAAACTGATTTAACCGGAGAGCAGCTGATTTCCAAGCAAACTGTTCAATATTTCGGAACAAAAAACAGTCTGGAAATAATGTCTTTTTCTCTGCAAAAACTTCCGGAACTGTTAAAAGATGAAAAAGAACAAATACTGAAATTGAATAAAGACTTTAATCAACTGCTTTTGGATTTCGATAAAATCTCTAAGGAAAGCAACCAGCTGTTTCATAAAGTAATAGATCGTTTGGAAGAACTGCAATAATTCCGGAGAAACAATCTTGAAAAAAATTGTTTGGCTGCAGCTTATTTTCATATTAATTTCCGGCATATTTTCCGGTTTTGCCGATGAAAAAAACACCGGGAAACGCTGGGCTTTAATAATAGGAATAAACGATTATCAGAATCACTTTATCGAACCGCTTTCAACTCCGCGCTACGATGCAAAACTCGTAGAAGACACGTTGAAAAATGAAGGAAGATTCGATATTGTAATTCGAATGACAGATGATGTTTTTCCTACATCCCCAAAATTTCCTTCAAAAAAAAATATCAGTAAAGTCTTGAAACAAATTTCTGAAGATATGCAGGAAAATGATAACTTTCTCCTTTATTTTTCCGGATACACAATAAAAATTGCAGACAATAAAATTCATCTGGTTACTGCGGACAGCAACATAAGTAATATAGTAGAATCTTCGCTTTCTTTGTCTTCAATATCAGACATTTGCACAAACAAGAACTTGAGTAACTCTATATTTTTTATTGACAGCTACAGGTTTATTACATCAGTTAAAATCAATCATTTACCGCATGAAAATTTGTACGACAGCGATTATTCTCAACATTTGCCAAGAGTTCATGTTGATGAACTTCCGCACAGCAGTTTAATCTTTCATGCGTTTTCGGAAAAAGATTTTGCAGCAAACTACAAGCAGTCAATTTATGCGCCGTACAGTATTTTTGCATATTATTTATGCGAAGCACTTCGAGGTGCGGCAGATTTTGATAATGACAATATCGTAAGCATTAATGATTTGATTTCTTTTGTAAAACAAAAAATTATTTCTTGGTCACTGTGGCACCCGGAACAGTCTGTTCCGACAGAAAACAGCGTCGGTAATTTTGATTTTCAGTTTCCGTTAGGTTTTGTTCCGTTGCTTGCCCGACCGATATTCGACCCATTTCAAATTGATACAAGTTTTTATTATAAAAACCTTTATTTTCGTTTACTAAACTATATATCATTAGGCAGCTTTTTAACCGGACTGACTGTTTTTGCTGCCGGAATAACAGTATGCGCTTTCGGATTATCACAAATAATCGGCAATGATTTTACGATAAATAATTTTGTTAATACAATTAAGGAACTGCTTACATCATACAATTCCATTAACAATGACTTTGTAAAAAACGGAGCTTTTACAGCTGCATTCGGAGCATTATTTACACTCGTATCATTCGTTCCTTATTTCTTCAGTTTTCACCTTGATCTAAACAAAACGCATAACTTTGAATTTTCGCTTGTAACCGGAGTAAAAGACTCTTATTTCAGAGTAGGAATCAGCATGAAAACAAAGAAAATTTAATTTTTACCTCTATTCACTTTTTACACATTTTAATGTATTATTTTAAAAATGCACATCAAACGAATGTATAAATATTTATTATCTATACGTTTTGACGAAAATCAGTTAATAACTAAAAAATAATTCCTAAAAAACGAGAGAGGTTTAACACATGGCTCAAACTCCAAAAGATAAAGAAGATGAAATCCTTGACAGTCTTGATGATTTTGACATAGATACATCAAATTTCACATTAGATGAGCTTCCTCCCAAAGATTCCGATACAGCAGACGACAGCTCTTTACCGGAAATCGATGATGATTTCAACCTTATACCAGAAGATAATGATACCGACTTAGATGAATTATATATTAATGATGACGATTCATTTTCTGACTTATCCGATTTGGATTTAGCAGAAGAATCTGAAAATGAGGGTGAAGAAATTTTTCTTACTCCGGAATCTGTGTCTCCGGCTGATTCGGATGAAAATACAGACAGTAATGAATCCGACGACTTTTTACTTGATTTGGATGACGAAGAATTATCCGCAGACGATGACAGTTCATTAACTGATGACAATGATGATTCTGCATTATCACTTGAAAATCTTTTGGATGATGATTTGCTGTTAAGCGATGATGCTGATGATATTTCCGACGAGCTTAACTTAGATGAAGATATAGACCTCTCCGGACTTTTAGATGATGACGACGATGAAGAATTCTGCGGAGTAGCGTTAAAAGAAGGTCCGCAGACTATAATTATTCCGCAAAAACAGCTTTCAGAAGATTTAATTGATTCACTGATAGATGAAGATGAAAACAGCGATATTATTAATTTTTCTTTCCCGGAAAAAAACGAAACGGTAAGTCAGGAAGATGAAGATTATCTGAAACTTGACCTAACGGAAGATCAGGAATTATTAGCTAACGAAATAAATGCGGACAATCATTTAGATGAATTATCACATCACATAAACGACGATAATTTGCTTTCGGATGATGAATTGGACAAGCTTGTATCCGAATCTTCTGATAAAGAAAACGAAGAAACAGAAACTACAATAGAAGATGAAGAAATTATTATCTCCAATGAAAATAATGATACGCCTAAAAACATTTCCGATACTCTGGATAATAACGAAAAAGATTATGAAGATGACTTTAACGACCTTGAGTTAGTTTCATTAGATGATAATGAAACGCTTTCATTAGATAATAATGAAAGCGCAGAACCGGTTGATGATGACTTTATTATAGAAGAAGGCAACGAATTAGATTTAAACACTGATGATGATGAAGAAACTATCAGCTTGTCCGACAACGAATTGGACAATATTTTAGATTCCACCGAACTGACTGACGATACAACAGCAGTTGATGACGCAGATCCGGCAATTGATAACATTGAACCAATTGACGATAACAAAGAAACTGATACGCTTATTGAAGACAATGACGAACCAATTTTAAACCTTGACGATGACGAAGAATCTATCAGCCTGTCCGACAACGAATTGGACAATATTTTAGATTCTACTGAATTGACTGACGATACAACAGCGATTGATGACGCAGATCCGGCAATTGATAACATTGAACCAATTGGCAATAACGAAGAAATCGACACGCTTATTGAAGACAATGACGAACCGATTTTAAACCTTGATGATGATGAAGAATCTATCAGCTTGTCCGACAATGAATTGGACAATATTTTAGATTCCACCGAACTGACTGATGATACAACAGCAGTTGATTACGCTGATTCGACAATTGATAACATTGAACCAATTGACAATAACGAAGAAATCGACACACTTATTGAAGACAATGACGAACCGATTTTAGAACTTGATGATGAAGAAGATTCCATAGGGCTTTCAACCAATGAGCTGGATAACATCTTAGACAATACCGAATTGATAGAAACTGAAATGCTGGAATCAATTCCGGAAGATGAAATAGAAGCAAAAATTGAAGAAGTGCTTAATGATGACACTTCATTAAACCTTGATAATGAACCTGTCGGACTTTCATTAAATGAATTAGATAATATTCTCGATACAACAGAATTAATAGAAACTGAAAATGATGATTTCCCTGCAGAAATAGCAGAAGAAATAAACAATTCTGATTTACAGCCGTTGACTTCTTCCAAAGAAGACGATGCAGCAATTTATTCTTCATTAAAAGCAGAAATGCAGGCTAAAGAAGCAAAAGAAGCCGAAGCAAAAACAGAACTGCTGAAAAAAGATGTTAAAACTGTTTTATCTTATTTAGATCAATTATTAGATGCTTTACCTGAGGAAAAAATCAAGGAATTTGCAGAATCGAAAGAATTCGATATTTACAAAAAGCTTTTTGAAGAATTAAACATTAAAATAAACTAAGGTTCTCTTTATGGGATTATTATTAAAAGCACTGGAATACAGAAAAAAATATTTGGAAAACAGACCAAAAGGGTTACTTGCGCGTGCGCTTGCTTATAGAGAACTGAACGATTTAAATAATTTTCCTAAAGCAAAAGATGTTCAGCCTAATTTATCCTCCGGTTTGTTGAAAATTTTGCAGCTCAAAGCATCAAATGAAGAAATTGCCAAACCGGACAACGAAATTAATTTACCAAGCAACGAACTTCAATATGATGAAGTGGCTTCTGGCAATGACGAAGCAATTTCAGCAAATGAAGAAGTTACTGAACCGGACAATGGAATTGATTTACCAAGCGATGAACTTCAACATGATGAAGTAGATTCCGATGATAACGAAACAACTTTAATCGACGAAGAAATTGCCAAACCGGACAACGAAATTGATTTACCGAGTGATGAACTTCAACATGGTGAAGTAGATTCCGATGATAACAACACAACTTTAATCAATGAAGAAATCACTGAACCAGACAACGGAATTGATTTACCGAGTGATGAACTTCAACATGATGAAGCTGATTCTGACAATGACAACACAACTTTAATCGACAAAGAAATTACTGAACCGGACAACGAAATTGACTTGCCGAGCAACGAACTTCAATATGATGAAGTGATTTCTGACGATGACAAAGCAACATTAATCGACAAAGAAATTACTGAACCGGACAATCAAATTGACTTGCCGAGTGACGAACTTCAAAAAGATGAAGCGACTTCTGACAATGACGAAGCAACTTCTGAAAATGGCAAAGTAATTTTGATCAATGAAGATGTTACTGAACCAGACAACAAAATTGATTTACCAAGTGATGAACTTCAACATGATGAAGTAGCTTCTGATGATGACGAAGCATTTTCAGCAGATGAAAAAGTTGCCGAATCGGACAATAAAATTGACTTGCCGAGTGACGAACTCGAACAAGGCGAAGTAGCTTCTAACGATAACGAGACAACTTCTGAAAATGACGAAGCAATTTCAGCAGATGAAGAAGTTACTGAACCGGACAATAAAAATGATTTACAGAGCAATGAACTTCAACATGATGAAGTAATTTCTGACAATGACGAGACAATTTTAATCGATGAGGAAGTTACTGAACCAGACAACGGAACTGATTTACCAAGCAGCGAACTTGAACAGGACGAAGTGACTTCTGATGATGACGAGACAATTTTAATCGATGAAAAAATTGCTGACCCAGACAACGAAATTGACCTACTG
>JBNMHA010000111.1:0-7489 GCA_050872545.1 Spirochaetales bacterium
ATATTCAGCAGTCCGGTTGTTCGCATTAATTCCAGCCCATAAGACGGTCTGGCTGCCGTCATAAGTTTGCACAGTTCGTCACGAATTCTTTCGGGTGAAACATTTTGAATCAGAGAAGCATTTTCATTAACGGCAGCCATCGTCTGCGGCTCAATCGTAAATTCCAAAACAGCGGCAAAACGACACGCACGCATCATCCGCAGCGGATCTTCCTGAATCCTCGCAGTCGGATTTTCCACCGCACGGATTACTTTATTCTTCAAATCATGCTTTCCGTTGAATAAATCGATTATTTTTCCGTCATAAATGTCATAGGCAAACGCATTAATTGTAAAATCACGGCAGCGTAAATCTTCATTAATACTATCAGCAAAATTATTATCCGCAGTACGAAATGTAGTAACTTCAAATTCTTCATTTTGAAAAAGCACAAGCACAGTTCCGTGATCCAATCCTACAGGAATTGTATGCTTAAAAATTCGCTGCACATCTTCCGGCTTGGCATTTGTGGCAAAGTCATAATCATGAACTTCCTTTCCCATAAGACAATCGCGCACCGCACCGCCTACGAGATACAGCTGAAAACCGTTTTTCTGAAAAAGTCCGGCAAAATCTCTTACCGTTTTGGGAAGTGTTAATTTATTGAAAAAAAAATCCAAAGATTCGGCTATATTCATGCCGGGAAACTATCATTTTTCCATTCTAAAGTCAAACAACGACGGATTTAAGAATGAAAACATCAGTTTACTTTTTTACCCAATTGGTGTATTTAATAACCCAATTTTTGGGGGACAAATATGGATAACAAAGTCAATATAGATATGGAATCTCTGATAGCATTAAGTTCATTTGAAGTAACGGATGAAGATAAAAAGGTTTATGAAAAGGAAATCGGAGATTTTCTCGAATACGCAAAAATTATCAATGCGGCGGACTGTGATAATTTAGTTCCGTCAGCCCATGCTTCGGCAGTTTCCGGAAAAGTCCGCGAGGGTGATACGCCGTCTGTTTGGGCTGATTTAGATGCGCTTTTAGCCAATGCTCCGGTAAAAGATAAAACAGCTTACCTTGTGCCACCGCAGAAGAAGCAGGAAGGAGAAGAAAAAGAACTTCCGGAAAAGAAAAAAGCGTTTACCGATACTGAATTTGAGCCTGTAATAGGTCTTGAAGTTCACGCCCATTTAAAAACAAAAAGCAAATTGTTCTGCTCATGTTCTACAGAGTTTGGAAAAGCTCCCAATGAAAATACATGCCCGGTTTGTACCGGACAGCCCGGAGCACTGCCTGTTATTAACAAAGAAGCTGTACGCATGGCAATGAAAGCCGGTCTTGCAATGAACTGCAAAATTAATTTAAGAAGCGTTTTTGAAAGAAAAAATTATTTCTATCCAGATTTGCCCAAAGGTTACCAAATTTCTCAAATGGAAGAGCCGCTTTGTTCCGGCGGTCATGTAGAAATAGATGTTGACGGGAAACCGCTTTCTATAAGATTAAACAGAATTCACATGGAAGAAGATGCCGGAAAAATGGTTCATGTCGGTGCACCGGGAATTTGGGGTTCAAAAGCCAGTGCGGTAGATTACAACCGTACAAGCGTGCCGCTGATAGAAATTGTAAGTGAACCTGATATTCACAGTGCGAAACAAGCTAAAGATTACGTTATCATGCTTCGTGCAATTTTAGTTCAGCTGGGAATTTGTGACGGTAACTTGGAAGAAGGAAGTCTGCGTTGTGATGCAAATATTTCGCTTCGTCCTGTAGGAACAACTACACTCGGTACAAAAACAGAAGTTAAGAATATGAACTCTTTCAGAGCAATAGAACGAGCAATCGAATTTGAAATCGAACGTCAGACAAAAATGCTGAAAAACGGTCAGAGAATTGTGCAGGAAACTCGTTTATGGGATGAAAACAGCCAGAAAACTTACTCAATGCGTTCAAAAGAAGATTCTCACGATTATCGATACTTCCCAGACCCGGATTTGCTTCCGTTGGTAGTTACTCAAAATGAAGTAGATGACATTCAACGTCAAATTCCTAAGTCTCCGCTTGCAAAAAAATATGACTATATGACAAATGACAATCTTCCGGAAGAACAGGCTCTGCTTTTAATGACTACTCCGGCATACGCAAACTTTTTTGATGCACTGCTTGATGTTTACCCAAACACAAAAAATGCAGTAAATTGGTTTTTCAACGAGCTTTTATCATACGCCGAAAGCGGAAAAATTTCCGAGCATATTACGCCGAAAGAATTTGCTGCATTTTTGTCGGTAATTGACAAAGGAGAAATCAGCGGAAAAATAGGCAAAGACGTTTTGAAAAAATCTTTTGATACAAAAAGAAGTTTGCTTGACATAATTGAGAAAGATGGCTGCAAGCAAATTTCCAATCCGGAAGAAATACGTAAAATCATTCAGGAAGTCATTGATAAAAATCAAGCACAACTTGCTGATTACCGCAGCGGAAAAGATAAACTGTTCGGTTATTTTGTAGGTGAAGTAATGAAAGCTTCCAAAGGAAAAGCTAATCCAGCGCAAGCAAATCAGCTGCTTAAAGAAATGCTGCAAGGATAATGCCGAAGCTTTAAGCACATCAAGGTGGTTGAGCCGGCCAAAAACTTTGTTTTTGGTTATGTCGAAACCTCCTTGAGATTATCGTGCTACCAAACAGTTTTTACATCGTACAAAGGAATCTTTTCATCACAGATGATGATTGTCATGTCATTTTCAACAGCCTGTGAGATTAGAAGTCTGTCAAACGGGTCATTGTGCTTTACGTTTTCCTGAAATGGAAGATTTCTGACTTTGTTTAAATCGGCAAGGGTAACCGGAAGTTTCCTGAATCCCGCCTTCATGCACATTTCATCAATATCAAAAATAGTATGTGAAAATTCCAATTTTCCTTTACTCTGTTTTATAGAATTTTCCCAAAATGAGGCATAACTGTAAAAGCAGATATTTGTATCAATCAGCAGTTTCGCATTGCTTGAGAGGCGTGAATCTCCAAAAAGATACCAAAGAATTGTATGAGTATCCAGCAGGAACTTCATTACATGTATTCCTCAAAATCATCGAGTGGAGCGTCAAAATCAGGAGACATATAAAAATGGTCATTCTTCCATACACCATACATCGATTTTTTTTCAGAAAGAACACTGTCTTCCGGGAATTTCAATTTTAACAGACGAACAAAATCAACAACTTCACTTATCGCCGCCTGCGAAAGTGATTCTATTTCCTTTTCCAAAACAGCATAAGACATATTTCACCTCCAATAAAAAAGCAATCAGCTTATATTATAATAAGTTCTCTTGAAATGACAACTTGTTTTCTATGTCATTCCCTTGCTCTCTGCAATGTCATTCCCCGGCTTGTCCGCCGCAGCGGACGCAGACCGGGGAATCCCTTTATGGAGATTATCGGGTCAAGCCCGATAATGACATGTGAGATAAAAGCCCGAAGATGACAAAGGTTGTAGCAATGTTCCTAAAGCTTTTCTATTTCTTCAATCGATAGTCCGGTACCATCAGCAACTTGTTCCATAGAAAGCCCCATTGCTAAAAACTTTTTCGCAGTTTCAACAGCTTTTTGGTATGCGCCTTGAGTAATTCCAAGCGAAATGCCTTCGCTGCGACCTCGTTCTTCACCAATAGCAATTCCTTGTTCTTCGCCGGCAGCAAAGCCGATATTGTAAGTTTCTTGTTTTAACATTTGCAGTGTCATATATTCAGCCCTCCATTCTTCATTGCCATGCACTCGGTGCAGTTCCTTGCAGATTTTGTCTGTCAATGCAGTTTCACTTTTGCCCGTCGAGATAAATTCTAGCAGTTTACGAATCTTTTCATCATTCACTTTTTCAAATGCAGTAACATTGTAGGCAATTTTGCGGCATTTGTCATCAAGTTTCAAGTCGGGTAATTCATCGCAGCTGTTGGAAAAAGTGTATTGCGGCAAGCCCTTATAAAATGGGTCAAATGTACAAATGAATATGATATTTGATTCCTTTAAGTCGTTAAAATCCGCGCCTTTTTCCAACAATTCAGCGTCAATCATACATTGATAGTAGCGTATTCGGCAGCCTAAATTTTTCTGGTCTGTAGTCTGCATTTCCAAATCGAAAACTCTGTCGCTGTCAGCAACATATACGTCAAGCCGAATGCCACGTTTATCAGGTTCCAGTTTCAATTCTTTCTCAAACGACTTATAAACTAATTTGCCGACTTTAATATGCAAAAGCGTCTCGATAACCTCGCGGCATATCTCTTCATTTTGCATAACTTTACAAAACACGAAATTGTTTGTGAACTTAATGTCCTCATATTTTTCCAAATAGTCCATCATCTTTCCTTGTTCCAGATTAAGAAGCAATTCTTTAATCACTTCTATATACATATAATGCGAAAAAGCATCAAAAGTGCTTACAAGATTCGGAAAAAAATACGATTTTTTTCAAGTTAGCTACTAGGGACAGGTCTTTATTCTATTCTAGCATTAAGGTCTGAGAAGCACAAAAAAAAGGAGCAGATCTATATCCCAAACAGGAATCAAGGTCTGTCTCTTGGTTTCTTGTCATTCCCGTACTTGATACGGGAATCTATTTTCAATATTTGTAGGAGATTGTCTGATCGAGTCCGACAATGACAGTTTGCGTCATTGCCTAGCGTGGTTTCAATGTCATTCCCCGGCTTGACCGTGGAATCTCTTGTACGGGATGGAGATTGTCGGATCAAGTCCGACAATGACAAGTTAGCGAGCTTGCCGGGTTAAACCCGGCAATGACACGTTGCGTAGCTACTGCTTTATATCCCCATCCGAGCAGTGTATTGTTGCGGTGGTGAGCGGTGCGGAAGTAAATCCTAGTTCTACAACTTTATGCCTCACCTCATCCTCATTGGGAGACACTTTATCTTTCAGCTTGTTCCAGTCATCCATTGTGCCGGCGTAGTACACGTCTGTTAAAGCAGTGCAGCGAAAGAACGGATTTGCCAGCACGATGTCCACTGCGTTTATGGTTGCGCTTGCAAGGTTTGTGTAAGCAAAAGCCTGCTCACCAATTCTTGTAACGCCCGCAGGAATTTCCACTGACGTAAGGCCTTTGCATTCGTAAAAAGCTTCGCCCTCTATTACTTTTAGCCCGGAAGGAAGCTCTACCGACGTAAGTCCAGTGCCTTTGAAAGCTGCATTTCCTATTTCCGTTACGCTTGCAGGAATTTCTATTGACTTTAAGGTTGTTAAGTTATAACAGATGTCGTCCGGAATTCTTGTGAGGCCGTCAGGACGATTTACTTTCGAGAGCTTCGTGCAGCCTTCAAAAGGGTGGTTCGCTTTAGAAATATTTCCTAGGAACGTAACTTCCTCAAGGCCGGTGCAGTTATAAAAGGCTCTGTCTTGAATTGCAGTGATGTTGGCGGGAACTGTTATGCTCTTCAGCCCGGTGCAGCCCTCAAAATCATTATACATTATATCCGAGTCCAAAGTTGAAAATTCAATGCTCGCAAGATTCGTGCAGTCCTTAAATTTTTCAGTATCAGTTTTAGTTCTTGACTTGCTCAGGTCAAGGTGAACTTTTATGTCGGAATTTGATTTCATGGCGGAAGCTATGGTTATACAGTCAACAAATGCGTATGGATAGCTAGCTCTGACCGCGATATGAGCCTCGCTGCCTGCGCCAAAGTTCTTTAGAACTTCCTCGAACTTGTCCGCCGGGCAGCATACGCCGTCGGAGGTGGTTACAACCGCGTGCTGAAGTCCGTAATAGCCGCTGTCATCGTCTTTTCCGACGTAGAGATCCTGCCACTGCGCAAGCGTTCCGCCGAACTCGACCGTTTCAATTTTTCTCTGAGTTGCATCATAAATATATCCTTCACAACTGAACGCATACACTCCCACAGTTTCTATGCTTGCAGGAATTTTCGCGCTTTTTATTCCCGTGTTGAGGAACGCCCCATTGCCGATGCTTGTTGTGCCGGACGGAATTTCAACCTCCGTAAGACCTATACAAAGCTGGAACGCCTCTACCCCGATTGACTTGAGTTTTTTAGGCAGAATGATTCCGACTAGGTTTTCGCACGGTTCTTTATTGCCATACTCATTAAGTTTATGAAACAGTTTATCGGGAATTTCCGTAATGGTCGTGTCGCCAAGGTCAAGCGTGATGTTCTCGTCCGGGTTCGCCAGGATTGTTGCCGCAACCGCCCTTAAAGTTTCTTCGGAAATGTCGCCGGTCAGGACGATTTTTCCGCCGGACAAGCCGAGACTTTCAAGCGTCATCTCCCACTTGGCGTAAAGCATGATGTCGCCGGTTTTCTCGCCCGCGCTCCAGCCTGTGATTTTGCTTGAGTCCGTAAACGCGCTGTCCGTGTACCATCCGCAGAAGGCGTAGTATTGGCGGGTCGGAGAGGCAAGCGTCACTTTTTCTGTTTCAATCGTGTAGTTTGCAGGATTTGCTTCTGCGTTTGTGCCGTCATTCAGCGTGTAGCTGATTTTGTAAGTGGCGAGTTTCCACTGCGCCTTGAATTCCGCATTCTCCGCCGGGAATGTCGCAGGCAGTTCGGGGGTCCAGCCGTTGAACGAATAGCCGGTTTTGGACGGAGCGTCGATTTTTACTTCTGCGCCGAATCTTCCGGAAAGCGTCGTCTTGTCCCCGCCGTTGTCTGCGTCGAATGTCAGGGTGACGGTGTTTCTGTCGTAGTAGATTTTTACAACCGTTGAACCGTCCGCCGCAATTTTTTCCTGGACGAATTCCTTTGCGGTGAATCCGGCAGCCTCTTCCGCCTTTGCCGCGGTTTCTTCGCCGGTTGTTCCGGTCATCGGTTCGGTTTTTGCGAGTGTGTAGCCGCTGTCCGCCACGTTCTGCTGCCAGTGTTCCACTTTGTAGGCAGTTCCGGTTCCTGCCGCCCACTGCGCATAAAGTGTGATGTCTGCATTCAGCGTGATTTTTGCCTTGTCGTTATACGGCGCGCCGGTTCCGTCGGATTTTGTGTTCCATCCGCCGAACGTCCAACCTTCTCTGGTGAATGCGTTCGCGGCAATTGAAACTTCGCTTCCCGATTCGGCGGTGATTTCCTTCATTTCGCCCGTTCCGCCGTTCGCGTTGAATTTCACGGTGTAGAAGACTTTGACGATTTCTGACCATTGGGCGTAGAGCGTCAGATTTTCTGTCAGCGTGATTTTTGCGCCTGCCTTGTGACTTGCGCCGCTTCCGTCCGCAGCCGTGTTCCAGCCGGTGAAGTCGTAATCGGTTCTGGTAAACGCGTTTTGTGCAATCGTGATTTCCGCGCTGTCTTCTGCGGTCTGGGATTTCATCTCGCCCTCGCCGCCGTTGGCGTTGTAAATGATTGTAAGTGTTTTCTTCGCAGGTTCATTTTCGCTGCCCGATTCAGGTTGACAGCCGATAGACAGCAGCATAAGTATAAAAAATACGCTGAATGTCTTAAAATAATTTTTCCTTTTCATACATTCCTCCATAGATTGAAATTATAAAAGAG
>JBNMHA010000112.1:0-7387 GCA_050872545.1 Spirochaetales bacterium
ACATCATGTACTATCGGCAGCGTTCCGTAGCGCACCGCAATTAATTGGCTGATTCCGCACGGCTCGTAATAAGACGGCATTAGAAAAAAGTCTGCATATCCGTAAAGCAATTTTCCGACTTCTTCGTCGAAAACATTAAGATATAAAGCATTTTTATGCTTATTAAGAATTTCCGCTTCGTTATCAAGGTTGCCCGTTCCCGTAAAGATAAAAAATGCATCATGCTCCAAAATTTTTTCAATAAGTCTAGGATTTTCTTTTGAAAATAAAATGCCAAGCTTTTGTTCCACAGCACGTCCAACAAAAACAAACAAAGGTTTATCCGAGTAAGCTGCGGTTTCAACCGATTGAAGATGAGGTACAACATCGCGGTAATTGAAAAATCTTTTTCCGTGCCGAGAGTAAATTTCTTTTACCGTATGTGGAAGTTCATGCAGAAAACTACGCTTACCGGCTTCTTTTTTTGCCTGCCAATTGTTTTTGTCCGTATCAAAAGGAAATTTCAACTGCTTTGGATCGTGAAAATCATAGTCAATTCCGTTAATGATTCCGATTAAACGGTTATTAATAAACTTTTCTTTTAAATCATTTTCAAGACCGCAGCCGTAAATTTGCTTTTCCGTATCATGAAAAGTAATTTCAGTCGCATAAGTTTTGCTGACAGTACTTACTTGGTCGCAAAGGTTAATCGCAGTACGCATTGGATTAAAGCAAAGGCAGCCTCTGTTTATTAATTCTTGATAAAGATATTCTCTTTCTATTTCAGAAGGAATTCTTTGAATGCTATAGCGGTTTGTTGTGCTATCAAATTTGTACAGGCTTTTAATTTTGTCGTGCAATTTTTTATCATCTGCCGTTTTTGCAAGTAAATGTTCTACTTCATTTTCAGGCAATGGCTGCCTTTCTGCCGGGTAGCATATTGATTGAAGAAGCGGGCTTTTGCATAATTTTTTAAATATTATCGGTGCCCAGCTACGAAAAGAACTTTGTCCGAAAATGTCAAGCGGCAGTGTAAACGGACGTATACCTTGGTAATTCAAATTGTGGATTGTAAATACAGTTTTTAATCTATGCCGCAAAGTTTTAAATGCCGGAGCAATTTTTAAAAGCAAAAACAAAAAACCTGTATGCCAATCGTGGCAATGCAGCAGGTTTACGTCTTTAAATAACTCGCAGTGCAGAAGAATTTCAAGAATAGCTTTGCTGTAAAACGCAAATCGGCGTGCATCATCCTCAAACGGTCCTTTTCTGCGAGAATTACTGTTTATATAAATATTGGAATATTTTCCGCCGAAAAATGCTTTGTTATAGACAAAATAAAACGCCACTCCGTTGTGATTGAAATATTTCAGTTTTACAATATAAGGTCTTTTAGAAAAGTTTACCGAACAGCGATATACTGTCTTAGCTTTTACATTATCAGCGTAACCCGGAAGAAATACTGCAATAGAATCAACTTTATCTTTTAAATTATGAGACAAATCATTCACTACATCGCCTAACCCACCGACTTTTGCAAATCCGGAACATTCGGCTGCTGCCATAACCATACGAATTTGAGGCATACTATTCTCCAAAGTAAGTTTAACTTTATAACTTTTGACTTTTTATAACCATTCATGTATATCATTACAATCTTGAATTTTATAAAATTACAATAAATATTCTTAAATCGGGAGATAAAATTGAGTCAAAGTCATTTCTATGTTTTCGACATGATGATGCGTGCATGTATAATTTTGGGACTTATTTTTATGACATTCAGTCATTTTGTGTTGATTTTAAAAAATAGAAAAGCGAATGAGCAAATGGAAGTTCTTCATTACCGCAAAGGATTCGCTGTACAAAAATTACCTCTTTATTCAACATACATTTGCGCTGTTTTGCTTGCTCTTTCAATATTCAGAGTCGGTTCTATACTTAAAGTAGATTCATCACATGTTCCTTCCTTATCAATATTTGGAATAACTTTTATGTCCGGAGATGAATTGAAACAAAATATGACAGCTTTGTACATTATCTGCATTGTGGGCGTTGTCTTATATTTGGCATCTTCCATACTTTATAATACTGCACAAGTTCAGCTTGGCAAAAATTATTCAATGGATGTTGATATTAAATACGGCTATAGATTGAAAACCAATGAATTGTACGGTTTCGTTCGTCATCCTTTATATTTAAGTGAAATTTTATTGTGGCTTTGTGCGTCATTAACGCTTCTGTCTTGGAGCCTTTTTTTATGGACAGTATGTGTTCACATTCCGCTTTATGTAAACAGGGCAAAAGCAGAAGATGAATTACTGGAATACTACTGGAAAGATGAATACAGAGAATACAAAGAGCGAACAGGCGCATTTTTCCCGATAATTTTTGATAATAAATTGAAGCGCAGATAATGAATGTAATTGAAATATTCAGAAATGACGGACTTCTTGCTGTAATAAAGCCACAAGGAGTCGCATCTGTTCCCGGCAAACTGCCGGATATTTGCTCCGCTGTATTGGAAAAATATCCGCATATTGCAAAAGTAAACGGCTTTAATAAATCCGAAGGCGGTCTTTTGAATCGGCTTGATAATGAAACCGGCGGTATTTTGCTTTTTGCAGAAACAGATGAAGCTTTTGAGTATTATAAAAAATCAACAATACACAAATATTATTATGCCGTTACTAAAAATAAGCCTGATTGGACAGAAAAAGATGTAGAATTTCCGATAGCACATCATTACAGCGACAAAGCGCGAATGATTGCGATTGTTCCGGACAAAGCTGAAACTTTAAAATACAGGGGAAAACCGCAAATTACTCACACACATCTGCACTTTATAAAAGAACATAAATTTGTATCATTAATAGAAGCTGAAATAACTAAAGGCTGCAGACATCAGATAAGAGTTCATCTGGCAGCTGTTAATTTGCCGATATTGGGCGATAAATTATACAGCAAAACAAAAAATGCCGCAGCTTATCATCAATTGTTTTGCTACAAAGTTGTACTTAAAACATTATCAGGAGAGACTGTCGAAATAAAGTACTCTCCTGATGAATTAAAAGAAATTATGCAAACATATTAAAAAGCCGGTTTGATTTTTTTCTCACGCATTTTTTCTATTTCAGGTTTAACTTCATACGGGTCAAAAACATTTTCTGCATGATCTATTTTTTCTAAAAGTAATGTTGCAAGTACAGTAAATTTCTCATTTTCAGCACGTTCTTCTTCTGTAGTAAGTTCTCTGAACAAGAAAAATACTGAATCTAAATATTTTTTTGCGACCTTGTAGCTTTTCAGTTCATAATAATTATAGCCAATCAAATAATTAGTCATAACTTTTTCGGTGCTTGGAAATTTTTGATTCATTTCATTCAATGTTTTAATTGCACTTAAATATTTACGTCTGTTAGTAAAAGATTGAGCTTCAAGCAGATAATTATCAAAAATCCATTTTTCTCTTTTCTTTTGCTTAGCTTCTGAAAATGATGTACATGAGCAAAGAGCTGATAATATAAAAACTCCGCACAAAATAACTGTTATATGCTTAAAAAATACTTTCATCGTAAAGTCCCCTTACTTTATTCCGTCTTATCTTGCAGATATTTTGTCATCAAACGAAAAAGCTCTTTTGCAAATCTCTCATTAACTTCCGACAATCGCTGAGCTTCCAACGGTTTTGAAGAAACGGTCTTTACTATATATTTTTTCCTAATTTTTGCAATGTTTTTCTTATCTCTGCTTATAACTTCTGCACTGTACGTCATTTGAGTGTTTATATTTTTTATCAGGTTAAATTCACCGCTTTGGTAATTTTCTATATAAACATGAATTTCCGGAATGTTTTCGGAGTTTTCCATATTTCTGAAAAAAGCCGTTTTTACATTTTTACTTTTCACGATTTTGAATAATTTCATTTCCAAATCACTTTTATTTTTATTAAGCACATCTTGGAAAAACAATGTTTGCTCATCGGACAAATAAATTTCTTTCTTTTGGATAGAAGAATTTTCTTTGGAATTATCAATATTTTCTTGCTGCTCTGGCAATTTTTCTTCCAAAGCGGTATCTGAAGAAACATCAGTTTCGACATTGTTTTGAATTTCTTCCTTATTATCCGGTAAAGTTTCTTCATGAACTTTCATATACTTTTCATTGATTTTAGTTTTTTCATCAAAATTAACTATAAATAAAACCTTTTCTGGAAAATCCGTCTTTTTGCCTTTCGATATGCTGAATGTAAAAAAAGGTAAAAGCACTGATAATAAGAGGAGTATAATTCTCTTTAACATTTTATTTAGCCCTCCATAATAAAAAATAAAACTTTTTATACTGCAATTTGTAACTAAAAACAACTTACTATATATATCAAAGAAGAATAAATTGTTTGACAAGTAAAGAAAATGCAGTTATTATGTCTTGTTTTTGTTAAAAATTATTTAATATATTTGTATTGGAACATTTACATGTATAAAACTTTGCTTGGACAAGAAAATATTACCAATATTCTGCAAAATGAAATTTCATATAATCCCCCCAGTTTGGCTCATTCTATGATTTTTTACGGCAGCCGTTATACGGGCAAACTTTCAGCTGCACTGGAAACCGCTCGTTTAATAAATTGTACAAAAGAAAAAGCAGATGACTGTAGCTGTCCGAATTGCACTGCGATACGAGACATAACCTTTAACGGTTTGGTTATTTTGTCGCGCCGAAATTACTATTACGAAATAATAGAAACTTTAAACTGCTATCGTCAAAAAAAACTTCCATATTTACGCGATAAACTTTATAAGGCAATAAGATTATCATTTGCGCCATTGCAAGATTTTCTTATTGAAAATACAGTGATACCAGACAGTGACAAAAAGCAGCTGCAAACATTAGGAAATAAAATTGCAGATTTTATTGACAAACCGGAATATACATCAACAGAACTTGAAGAAATTGAAAAATGCGCTGCTTTTTTTCTTACCCTTTATAAAAACAAAAACATTCCTGTAAATACATTCCGCAATATGCTGAACTGGTCGTATATGACTATGCCAGAAGGAAAAAAGGTTGTAATCATTGATGATGTAGACCAACTGGAACAATCGTCTGAAAATGTTTTGCTGAAACGCTTAGAAGAACCGTCTGATGATTTGTATTTCATTCTGTTGGCAGAAAACAGTAATCGTGTGCTTCAAACAATTCGTTCACGATGCAGAGCTTATTATTTTAAAGACCTGTCTGTTGAGACTAAAAACAATATCCTGCGTAATATATATTTACAAAACGATCCGGATATTTATTCTTCTTTATATGAATATTTTCACCAAAGAGACCCGGTTTTACCAAAAAATCTTAAATCAAAAGTTGACAAACTCATAAATTTGACTTTTCAAAAAAATATAAGTTTTTCTGAACTATATTTATTTCTTGAAAATGAAAAAGATAAAGAAACTTTATTGGGAATAGCGAAAGAATTGCGTGCAGCAATTTCAAATGAAATTTCATCTTATGAAAATAAGAATGTTCAAAGTCAATATTCATGCTTACATTCTTTTAATATAAAGCAGCTGAAAGAAATTGAAAAGGATTTAAGATTGCGCATAGATCGTGCTTATGCATTAAATCTTACCCCAAAAACTCAATTAGAAGGAATTTTGTACCCAATAAAGGAGATGATTTTACATGCAGATAGGTAAAAAATTTTCTAAAGTCAGTCTTTCTATCATTGAAAAAATAGATCTTCTTGGATTGCGAAAAATGTTCCATGAACTTGAAGAAGAATATGCTGATATGATGTTGATATTCGACTCTTTGGGTGAGGGAATTATAGCTATGAACAACAAAAATAAAGTACTTTTTTATAACAAAGCATGTTGTTCGTTATTGGGTATTCCATTGTCTGAAACAAATAAAAATACCGCAATAGAAGATATTATTAAAAATAAAGAAATTCTTGATTTAATTTATAAAATGCTTAAAAAAAATGACCGCATTAATCAAGAAGATTTCATTATTAATAAAGAAAATCAGCAGTGTTTAAATTTTTCGCTTCAGCCTCTTGTAAATGAATATAAGATTGTAGGAAATATTCTCATAATTAAAGATGCTACATTGGAAAGAGAAGCTGTGAGTACAGAAAAACATTTGGGAAATGTACAGGCTTTCAGAGCTTTGACCGGAGAATTAGCGCATGAGATAAAAAACCCGCTTGGTTCTTTAAGCATTCATATTCAACTGCTTCAGCAGGAAATTAAAGAATTAGAATGCAGTTCACTTCAAAGAGAAGATATTGCATTATCATTAAATACAATAAATGATGAAATTATTCGTTTAAATAAGATTGTTACAGACTTTTTGGATTCAATGCGTCCATCGAAAGCAGTGCTTCATCCTGTTAATTTTCAAAAATATCTTGATAAAATACTGGATTTCGTAAGACCGGAATTGGAAAGCAAAAATATAAAATTGGAATGTATTCATACAGATACGTCGCTTATCGTTTCTATTGATGAAAATATTTTCAGACAAGCTATAATTAATCTGCTGGAAAACAGCATTGCCGCAATAGTTGAAGCAAACAGGGATGATGGAAAAATTACTATCTCTACTTCAGAAAAAGGCGGATATTTAATATTTGAAATAAGAGATAACGGTAATGGAATTCCGCCTGAAAATAAGAATAAAATATTTGAACCGTATTTTACTACAAAATCTTATGGTTCAGGTTTAGGGTTAATGATCGTTTATAAAGCTGTAAAAGAGCATCTGGGAGACATAAAAGTAGCGTCAATGGAAGGAAAAGGCACTGCATTTTCTATAATTTTGCCAATATTGGGAGATGAAAGCAGACTTATAAGTTATACTCCCGAAGAAAAAGATGTTTCTCAATAAGGACAAAAAATGCAAACCGGAAATATTTTAATTGTTGATGATGAAAAAGGAATTCGTGATGGGCTGCGGCTTTTTTTAAAACGTGAAGGTCATTTGACTTTTACTGCGGCTGACGGTCAAGAAGCATTGGAAATACTTGAAAAAAATGACATTGATTTAGTAATCAGTGATTTAAAAATGCCTCGTATCGATGGTGAGGAATTACTGGCATTTATAAAAAAAGATTATCCCGGTGTACAAGTTATAATTTTGACAGGTCATGGAACTGTGGAAACAGCAGTTGAATCTATGCGAAACGGAGCTTATGACTTTCTTATTAAACCTCTAAATCTTGAAAAGCTTGGCTTGATCGTAAAAAGAGCTTTATCGCAGCGTCAACTTGAAATCGATAACAGAAATTTAAAAAAGAAATTAAATATTTTTTCCGGTCAAATGATTGGGAAATCAGAGAAAATGATAAAAATTGCTAATCTTGTTGAACAAGTTGC
This sequence comes from Spirochaetales bacterium, assembly GCA_050872545.1. GTDB lineage: Bacteria > Spirochaetota > GWE2-31-10 > GWE2-31-10 > GWE2-31-10 > RGIG8597. The sequence continues at coordinate 7,362 of JBNMHA010000112.1, forward strand.
TCCGTCAAAAGCATCCGTTCTTATTC
>JBNMHA010000113.1:0-7361 GCA_050872545.1 Spirochaetales bacterium
CGTAATTTTTGCTGGTGTCAGACCCTTATTCGCTTTTGGAATTAATAGCAGCTTTCGGTTCGATTACTAGCTAAGAGACAGGTCTTAATACTGAAACGGAATATAGGTCTGACATCAATACAAACCTCTTGCCATCTTGGTGGGCTATCCTCATTTGTCATTATCGGGCTTGACCCGATAATCTTATTGCAAGTAATGCAACAGATTCCCAATGTTTCCTAAAGTAAACACTGTAGATCAAGTTGGGGAATGACATGTAACATAAGGGACAGACCATAATCCCAAAACTGCATACAGACCTGTCCCTTTGCATCTTTCTACCCTCGACCGGCTTTGTTTGTATCCCAAACTAGAATTAGGGTCTGTCCCCAGCGAAAAAACTATCTCAACTCATAACAAATCCGCTTGACTTAGAGTTGACTCCATATTGTAACCTCTTTTCATTATGAACAATTCAGAAAAAATTATAGACTTAGGCTTTGCAAAGCTTGACCTAGAACGCGGTGAACGCACCGGTTTTAAAGAAGTAGTTTTTTGTCAGGGAAAAGTTGATTCACATCTGCGTGAAATCTGTCTGGCTCTTTTTGAAAAAAACGGTGAAGTATTTGGAACTAGGGCAACGGAAGCACAGGCGCAAATGATAAAAAAATTCTTTGCGGAAAACTCTCCAAGCGCATTAGTTGAATACAACGAAGTTTCAAAAATTTTAACAGTTCGGGAAAAATCATCACAGAAAAATACAGTCGGAATCGGAAGAATTGCAATCTGTACTGCCGGAACTGCCGACATTCCTATTGCCGAAGAAGCAGCCTGCACTGCGGAATATTTCGGTGGAAATGTAGAACGCTTTTATGACGTTGGTGTTGCCGGACTTCACAGACTTCTTGACAGAATCGATGAAATCAGAAAGGCTAATGCAGTTGTTGCGGTTGCAGGAATGGAGGGCGCACTTGCTTCCGTTATCGGCGGACTTGTGAAAGTGCCTGTTATCTGCGTTCCAACTTCCATAGGCTATGGTGCGAATCTTGGCGGAGTTTCCACATTGCTTTCAATGCTCAATTCATGCGCCAACGGAATTTCAGTAGTAAACATCGACAATGGTTACGGAGCAGGTTACATTGCAACACAAATTAATAGACTGGCAGAGGGAATAAAATGAAATCACTTTACTTTGAATGCAATTTTGGAATAAGTGGCGATATGGCAGTAGCGGCAATGCTTGATGCCGGAGCAGATAAAACTTCTTTACTGGAAACACTCAACACAATTCCGGCTGAAGGATTTAAAGTTGAAATCAACCGCGTTAAAAAAAACGGAATTGACAGCTGTGACTTCAATGTGATTCTTGATAATTCACACGAAAATCATGATCACGATATGGAATATCTCTTCGGACACGAAAAACATCATCACTGTCATGAGCATAATCACGAAAAACATCATCAAGATCATACTCATCATCACGAACATCGGGGAATGGCTGAAATTGCAAAAATAATTGACGAAACAAAAATGCAGCCGGAAGCAAAAAGTCTTGCACTGAAAATTTTCAATATAATTGCAAAAGCCGAAAGTTCTGCACACGGAATTCCCATTGAGCAAGTTCATTTTCATGAAGTCGGAGCGTTGGATTCTATTGTCGATGTGATTGCGCTTGCTGTCTGCTTTGAAAATCTTTCAAGGAAGTTCGGAGTAGAAAGTGTTTACATTCCCAACCTTTGCGAAGGACACGGAACCGTTCGTTGCCAACATGGAATTCTTTCCGTTCCTGTTCCGGCTGTTGCCAATATTGCAGCAGAGTATGGGTTAAATCTTTCATTTATAAATGCACAAGGTGAATTTATTACACCGACCGGAGCTGCATTTGCCGCAGCAGTTTTTACAAGTCAGAATCTTCCTGCAAAATTCAAAGTTGAAAAAATTGGGCTTGGAGCCGGAAAAAGAAATTACGAACTTCCGAATGTTGTAAGAGCATTTATAATAGAAGAAACTCGTACTGCGGAAACTTCAGACGGTTTTCTTAGCGATGAAATTATAAGGCTTGAAACAAATATTGATGACTGTACTGGGGAAAATTTAGGCTTTCTTACGGAGTTTCTGTTTGAAAACGGCGCACTGGAAGCAGACTTTACGCCTTGTTTTATGAAGAAAAACCGCCCGGCATATCTTTTGACTGTTTTATGCAAAGAAGAAACTCGTGCGCAGCTTGAGCGACTAATTTTTACACATTCGACTGCAATCGGAATTCGACGAAGCAAAATGGAACGCACAATTCTTCCGCGCAAAATTGAAACAATAGAAACCGAATGGGGAACAGCAAAAATAAAAATTGTAGAAGCCGATGGCTTGCGGAAGATTTACCCTGAATACGAAAGTGTACGCAAAATTAGCCTTGAGCAAAACATTCCGTTTGATGAGGTTCACAGGAAAATCGTCAGTGGTCAATTTTAAGCAGAAGTATTAATGCGTTCTATTGAACTGTAAATGATTTCAAGGGCTTCGTTTTCCATTACATTTAGCTTCTAAACTAAAAAGTTATACCACAGATTTTGTATGTTTATCCGAACAAATGTATTGACATTAAATATATATACAGTATAGTTGCCGCCGTTCATCGGAGGGCAGTTTGTTCTACAGAAACAAGAGCCGGATAAGGTGGCAGGTTGAAATACCTGCGATCTTATCCGGCTTTTTTTACGTGCAGACCGCTGAAACGATTGACCATAAACAACTGAGGAGGCTAGACCAGATATGAAGAAAACAACATCATTTACAGAAGGAAAAATCATGCAACCGCTGATTTTATTTGCACTGCCTGTACTGTTTGCATTGTTTCTGCAGGCAATGTACGGAGCTGCCGATTTACTTATAGTCGGCAAATTTGCACATTCGGCTGACGTATCTGCCGTATCAACCGGTTCTCAAATTATGATGACACTGACTAATCTTATAAGCAGTTTTGCAATGGGAACAACAATACTTTTGGGACAACAAATCGGCAGTGGAAAAAAGGAAGATGGGGGGCACACTGTAGGAACATCAATTGTTTTGTTCAGTATTATAGCAATCATTATGAGTGCAGTACTTGTTATATTTTCACCGCAAATATGCGGTGTCATGAATGCACCGGAAGAGGCTTTCGACAAAACCGTAGAATATGTAAGAATATGCGGAAGCGGAATGCTTGTAATTGTCACATACAACCTAATAAGCTGCATATTCAGAGGCTTGGGAGATTCCAAAACGCCGCTTTTTACCGTAGCGATTGCATGTGTATTCAATATTGCCGGAGATTTGCTCTTATGTGCGGTATTTCATCTCGGTACAAGAGGTGCGGCTTTAGCTACAGTATTTGCCCAAATTATCAGTGTAGTAGTATCACTTGCATTTATTCGCAAAAAAGAACTTCCGTTTGTCATGAAGAGAAAAGATATTCGAATAAATAAATATATTCTGCGCAAAATAACAAAATTCGGCGCACCTATTGCACTTCAGAATATACTTGTCAACACTTCGTTTCTGATTATTCTTGCAATTGTTAATCGCATGGGAGTTACCGCATCTGCAGGCGTCGGAGTAGCGGAAAAAGTATGCGCATTTATTATGCTGATTTCATTGGCATTCATGCAGTCAATATCAACATTTGTTGCGCAAAACTACGGAGCCGGACATATTGACAGAGCAAAAAAAGCACTTCATTACGGAACAGCAGTATCTTTTGTAATCGGTATCGGAATGTTCTTTCTTTCCTATTTTCACGGTAATCTGCTTGCCGGAATATTTTCATCTGATTCCGATGTAATTGCAGCGTCAGCTGATTATTTAAGAGCTTACTCCATTGACTGCATATTTACAGCTGTTTTCTTCTGTTATACCGGTTTCTACAACGGAATTGGCATGACAAAGTTTGTAATGATTCAGGGAATAATCGGAGCATTCGGCATAAGAGTACCGGTTTCGTATTTAATGAGCCTTCAACCTAACCCAACATTGTTCAGCATAGGGCTTTCTTCTCCGATGTCCTCTGTAGTTCAGTTCATTTTGTGTCTTGGCTTTATGTACTATTTAAATAAGAAAAACTTTAAAACCGCAGAACATTTATAAAAAAAATCTTGACTTAGAGTTTGCTCTAAGAACTATGATGCGGAAAATCAAAAGCAGTTTTTGCTGCTTATATTTAATTGTACAAAATGGAGGCAAAACATGGCATGTTTGTTAGTTCCGCTTGCGGAAGGAATTGCAGTTTCGACTGTTGAAAAATTAGCGTTTCATTCAAAAAAGAATACTGATGAAGTAAAAGGCATAAGAGAAAAAATCGGAATCCTCAAAAAAATGCTTTACGGCGGAAGCTTTTTGCTTGCAATTGAGCATATTTACCACGGAGAAATTTCATTCATTCCACCATTTTTGACAGCAATGAAATCTGCTGAAGAAACTGCTGCAATGTTTCATGAAATGATGACAAGCGGCGTTTCGATGGCACTTCTTGTAACCGCAGCTTGGGGACTTGGAATTGCGGCAATTCATCTTTTAAAGAAAATTCAAAGCAAAAAAACAAGCACGACAGGAGACTCCGTATGTGCCTGATTATCACGGCAGCTGCGGCACTTTTATTTTTTCTGCTGGGAATTTTCCGAAAGAAACACGGGAAAACTTCAGGGAATGAAATGTCGGTATCACTTATGTTTTCGGCAGCTGCTCTTATGTGGTGCGTTGACGGAATTGCCGCAGTTTTACAAGGTGAACAATTTTTCGATTTCAGTACAGAAGATTTTCTTCTCGGACTGATTATTGTGGCTGTCGGTGCGGCAGTATACGCCGTGCTTGTGTTAAAAAAGTGTTTTGCACGTTCATCAAAATGTTTGAATGAAGGAGAATAAAAATGAATTATTTAAAAAAGCTTGCATTAACATCTTTTACTTTTCTTTGCGGTATTTCACTGAATGCCGAAGTTAAAGATTACAAAACTTTCAATACTAATGATAAAAATGCGCCGGTTGTGTACTTTACAAAAGATATTTCGCCGGAAGGACTTGTTAAAGTTTATAAAGCTATGGGCTGGAAACCACACGGAAAAGTCGGCGTGAAAATCAGTACTGGTGAACCGCCTGCTTCAAATTACCTGCGACCGCAGCTTATCGGAAAACTAGTAAAAGATGAGCTTCACGGTACTATAGTTGAATGTAATACCGCTTACGGTGGAAGCCGTGCTTCAAATGCAATGCATAAGCAAGTTGTAAAAGATCACGGTTTTCTTGATATTGCGCCTTTTGACCTTTTGGATGAAAATGGTTACATGCAGATTCCAGTAAACGGTGGAAAAAACCTAAAGTTTGATTACGTCGGTATTAACTTTAAAAATTACGACTCATATCTCGTTCTAAGCCATTTCAAAGGACATGCAATGGGTGGTTTCGGCGGTGCTATTAAGAATCTGTCAATCGGATTCGGAAGCGGAGAATCTGCAAAGAAATCCGGTAAAGCTTTGATTCATACCGGAGGACGTGCCGATTCAGGAAGTTTCAGAAGTAAATGGTTTGAACTAACACAAGGTAATGACAATCAATTGAAATTCCTCGAAAGCATGGCAGAAGCAGCGAAAGGTGTCTGTGACTACATGGGAAATGAAAAAGGAATCGCTTTTGTAAATGTAATGAACCGTTTGAGTGTAGATTGTGACTGCAACGGAAACCCGGACGAACCTGATATGCACGATATAGGAATTCTTGCGTCAACAGATCCGCTTGCAATCGATCAAGCTGCTGTCGATTTAGTATTCACAGCAAAAGATTCTGCAAAATTGGTTGAACGAATTGAAACACGCCAAGGTCGTCACACATTGGAACACGCCGCAGCAATCGGGCTTGGAAAAGGCACAAGAAATTACCGCCTTGTCGAAGTAAAGTAGCGGTTTGTCATTCTGACATATTGTCATGGAACTGTCCGACAAACTCAAAATGTCATTGCCGTACTTGATACGGCAATCCAGACTTTACAAGAGATTGTCGGATCAAGTCCGACAATGACAATAAATTTTAAGTTATAGAGACAATGAATTCTAAGTCCTAGAGGTCATTGAGCCTGCCGAAATGACCAAGTACACTACTATGGTGGTTTCGACATAACCAAAAACTAAAGTTTTTAGACTTGCTCAACCACCGCATTTTCGACTTCTAGGACATTGCGGATCAAGTTCGATAATGACAGGAATTTTGGAGGCGCAGATTAATGAAAAAACTTTTGCTTTCATTTTTAATAGGAGCAGCTTTGCTCACTGGCTCTTGTGCTTTTGCGGAAACTGCTGAACACGGAGGAAGCATGAAAATCAGCGTTTCGGACGGAAAAAACAAAGTCATTTATGAATTGAACAACAGCGAGCAGAGTAAGTCGCTTTACAGCCAGCTTCCGCTGAGAGTTCAGATTGAAAACTACAGTACAAACGAAAAAATTTTTTATCCAAAAGAAAAGCTTCCGTTAAAAAACGGAATTGAAGGCGCAGGCGATTCAGGAACACTGGCGTATTTTTCACCTTGGGGAAACGTTGTTCTATTCTACGGAAAGTTCAGTGAATATCCCGGGCTTTTCATTCTTGGGAAAGCGACAGACGGCGCGGAGAATATAAAGAATCTTTCCGGCATTGTGACTGTAGAAGTGGAAAAGTAAATGATAGAAATTATTCAACGTGAAGCAATTTACCTTTGGTATTATTTTGACCTGCAACTGCGGCAGATATTCTGGTATTGGGTACTCGGAATTCTGCTCGGTTCTGCGGTGTCCGTTTTTGCTAAAAATTCAATCCATACACTTGCAGAAAAAGCCGGTCGAAAAATTCCGGGACTGTTTTCGCTGATATTTGCAAGTGCACTCGGCATTGCGTCTCCGCTATGCATGTACGGAACTGTTCCGATTTGTGCTGCGTTCTCGCGCAAAGGGCTGAAAGATGACTTTCTTGCCGCATTTATGATGTCGAGCGTTCTTTTAAATCCGCAGCTTATTGTGTACAGTGCGGCTCTCGGTCCGGCACTTTTATGGGTAAGAATAATTTCATGCTTTCTCTGCGGAATTGCAGCCGGTCTTCTTGTCCGAATATTTTTCTGCAAACAAAATGCCACTGCCTGTGAAAATGAAGAATCAGCCGAAAGTGGCTTCTTTAACTTTTCAGGATTTGCAGATCCTTGCAGTCGCGACACAGACCCGAATATTTTTATGCGCTTTGCAAAAAATGTATGGCGAAATGTACGTGCAACATCTTTGTGGTTTTTACTTGGAATCACATTATCTGCAATTTTTCAACGTTATGTGCCACAGGAAGCTGTCGGCAAACTTTTCGGTAAAAACGAGGGATTCGGAATACTTCTTGC
>JBNMHA010000114.1:0-7348 GCA_050872545.1 Spirochaetales bacterium
TAAAACTATTGATTTATCAGTTACATTGTAATTTACAGGATTAACTTTACTGTTCTCTCCGCCGTTTAGGTTGTAGTTTATTGCGTAGTTAATCAAATCCCACTTAGCATACAACTCTATATTTTTAGCAAGTCCCAGTGATATATATGCAATCTTAGTTTCTGTATCAAATCTTTCAGTTGTATACCATCCTCTAAATACCCCTCCACTTTTTCCTATATCCCTTTCAGTAGGCAATAATACTGAAGTATTCACATTTCGTTTAATTTCAGGGATAAAACCTTTTTTCCAACTTCCACCATTTGTATTGTAATTAATTGCATATATCTCATTAAGATTGATGAGCATTTCCTCTTTAAGTGATATTTTATTTTTTTCTATATAAACTATATCTGCAAATGTATTTAATAAAACATTATCAATGTTATAAAGTTCAATCTTAACCGCATAAACTCCTAAAGGAATTTCTTCTTCTGAATAAATAACTTTATCTTTTTTCAACGAAATCTTTTTATTTTTATGAGTTTTCTCCACCATTTTTGTTTCAAAATTATATAAGAAACAATTTACATTATTAACTTTCACATTGGGATTCCAATTCAATGTTACTTTTACTTTCCCGTTTTGGCTTACATCTTCCTCACCAATTTTCCCCCATTTTGCAAACAACTCTACATTTTCAGCAGAACCTTTAATAATTTTTACAATACGACTGTCTTCCTTAAAATCTTTATCTTTATACCAGCCACAAAAATCATACCCAAAACGTTTTCCATCTGCCAAAATAATCGATTCACTCTCTACATTGTAATTTACAGGATTAGCTTTACTGTTCTCTCCGCCGTTTAGGTTGTAGTTGATTGTATAGTTTATTAAATCCCATTTTGCATATAAATTAATACGCTTTGTATTTTTATAAGAAATTGAATCTTTTATTTCTGTTCCACTTTCAAATAATTCGGTTGAATACCATCCACAAAAAATATAACCATTTCTATTTATTTCTTTATTACTTGGTAATGATATTTTTTTGCTTGTTTTACTTACAGTTTTCGGAACAAAATTCTTATTCCAAATCCCACCATTTGTATTGTATACAACTTCATAAGTTAGTTTTTCTCCACCGCAACAGCAAAATATCCCTAAACTTAATATTACGAAAATATTCAATATATATTTCATTTCATTTTCTCTTTATAGTTTTTCCGAATCCTAACTAAAAAAACCGGAACTGTTATTCGGTAAGCAAAAAAGGGGAAAATTGCGCAACTTCTAATTCTCTCATTTGTTTATTTAGCTTCTCAATTGATGTTTCTTGTAATTCTTTAATTTCTTTCATTTCTTTTTTCAATTCTTTATTGGACTCACTCAAATAAGCTAAATAATATTGTTTTTCCTTTGCACTCATATCTCCAGAAAAATACATAATTTGTTGTTCATCAGCTTTATTCTGTTTTATTTGCTCGCGGCATCTTTGTAAATCTTTTTCGCATACATCTTCTATAAATGCTAATCCTCTCTCAAGAAATGCCATCTTTGAGTCAAACTTATGCTTTTCTAACTCTATCCATCTATTAATTAATTCGGCTTGTTTTTCTACAATAAATCTTTGCTGTTCATATTCATATTGCCTTATAACTTCTTCGTGACGATTTTGTTCTGCTTGATATTTTAAATTATATTTATGGCAATTTCGTTGAAGATATTCTTCATGGCTATATTTATTCTTATTATCTTCAACCTTCAACTGTTCTAATTCTTTATCTCTTTCTGTTTGAAGCCTTTCTATCTTCAACTGATGCTCTTTATTAATTTTTTCACACTTTAATTCATAATCACGTCGATTCTTATTATCTTCAACTTTCAACGGTTCTAATTCTTTATCCCTTTCTGTTTGAAGCTCTTTTATCTTCAACTGATGCTCTTTATTAATTTTTTCACGAGCTAATTCATAATCACGTTGATCCTTACAATCTTCAACTTTCAACCGTTCTAATTCTTTATCCCTTTCTGTTTGAAGCTCTTTTATCTTCAACTGATGCTCTTTATTAATTTTTTCACACTTTAATTCATAATCACGTTGATCCTTACAATCTTCAACTTTCAACCGTTCTAATTCTTTATCTCTTTCTGCCTGAATTTTCACTATATTTAAATTACAATCAGCTTCTATTTTTTTCTGTTTTTCTGCAGATTTAGCTTTTATTTCACTCTTAGCTTCTTCATGGCGATATTGATTATTACGATCTTCAACTATCAGTTCACCCAATTTCTTATCTCTTTCTGTTTGAAGCCATTCTATATTCAACTGACACTTTTTATTAATTTCTTCACGAGCTAATTCATAATCACGTTGATCCTTACAATCTTCAACTTTCAACCGTTCTAATTCTTTGTCCCTTTCTGCCTGAACTTTCATTATATTTAAATTACAATCAGCTTCTATTTTTTTCTGTTTTTCTGCAGATTTAGCATTTATAAAATCAGAAGCAAGACTGAATACTCCATTGCCTAAAGCACCTCCAGTTTTTATAGCCGTCATATTTACATTAGCCTTATTTTTAACTTTCTCTATTTCCTTATTATTATGCGATGTTATAATTGAAGATATTACATTCGGTACTACCTCTAGTGCTACAGATGTTATAACTGGAACTGGAATTGCCATATTTTAAAATCCTCCTAACCAACATTTACAAGCTTTAAGATTACCTAAAAATAAAAAAGCGTCACGATAATACACCTTTTTAATGTATTAATACAAGATATTTATAATTTTATGGCGTGTAATTTTATTAATTTTAGTAGTTCAATCATGCATAAATAAAATTATGCAAACTAAAGAAATACAAAACAGATTAGCCGAGAATTTAAAAAGAATACGAAAAGCGCACAAATTAACACAATTTCAATTGGCTGAAATGATTGGAATGTCAGAGGAAACAATAAAAAATGTAGAACTTTCCCGTGCTTGGCCCAGTGAGAAAACTTTATCACAGATTTCAGAAGTGCTAAATATCGACATTTACCACTTGTTTATGCCGGTTCCGACTTCATTTTACATTTCAGAGCAAATAAAACAGCACTTAAAACAAGTAATAAGCACAACTTACAAAGATTTTGCCGAATCAACGTTACAGGAAGTCATTGATGAGAACTGAATAAACTCAAGCTTACCCTATTTGTCCAAGCGGAAATATTTTTCTTCAAACATTTTAATTATTCTGCTGCTGCGCTCTGCTTCGCCACGCACTTCATAAATGCGCAATACTTCACGAATACTTTTTTCTACCCAGAATACATCCGACGGATACAAGTAGAAAATTTTCAACAGCAAATCCACCGCTTTATCCTGATTTCCGCTTTTTTCATAAAGAACAGCTTCATTGTACCGAATTTCAGCGTCAAGGTGATTCATCTTTGATGAAGGAATTTTATTTATAACAGAAGCTGCTGTCTTATAATTTTCAGTCTGCAAACTAATTTCTATTATCATGCGCACAATCTCACGCACTGCCGGCTTGTCAATGTCGACCTTATCAAGCAGCGATTGCAAATCCTTCAAATAATTTTTCGCATTCTGATTTTGCATATATTCAATAGAATACGACGCAAATGAATAAAAAAGCGAATCACGAACTTTCACCGAATCGGTTATCACTTGATTGATTCTTTCAATATTGTTCAAATAATACAACGCATTAAAACGATAAATCTGCGGCTCAACCGCACTCGGAAAAAGTTTGCAAAGATATTCCGCCGCTGTCAATGCAGCATAAAGCTTTCTTCCGGAAAACATAACTTTGTAAATTTTTACAAGCTGCGGATAACTGAGATTTTGCGGATTGCCATTAAGCAATAAAATAAAATTCTGGGCAGCCTCATCAAGATACAATGCACTCGCGTAAGCATCACCGAGAAAATACAACAAATCATTGTCTTTTTTTACAAACAATTCATTCGCAAGGTCTATGCGGCGAATTTTAAGGAAAGATTTAAACAACGCCTTTCTGACTTTCAAACCGCTGTCATTATCCGGAATAAGACGGTTATTTTCGTAAATCGCCACAAGTTCATCTTCCGCCTGCATTTTCTGACACGCCATTACAAGGATATAAAGCATATCAGCATAATACGATGACGATTTATAATCCGATAAATTATTCTTCTGCGCAGTTACAGCCTGATAATCTTCACGCTGGAAACATGAATACAAATATACAAAAAAGGAATACGGAGTAAACTGCGCTTTGCCCAATGCAGTATTTTGTTTTCTGCCGAAATAACTTTGTATTTCGCTAAAATCTTTCTTTTTCAGCAAGGTTTCTGCAATTTTCTGTTCCGTTACCGCACTGTGCCCATACTCGCTTTCGTATTTAAGATAATTTTTGTAAGCCTTATCGTAACGTTTGATGTTGAAATACGCATTGCCAAGCTGCATCAATGCTTCTTTTTTTCGCTCCGACGTTACGTTATTTGCAAGGTAACTTTCATAACTTCGTATCGCGCTTCCGTATTCAAGCAGCAGAAAATACGCTTCGCCTTTATCAACCATTGACTCGTAATAAATACGATCTTTCTTGTTGAACTTCTGCAACTTGGTAAATTCAATAACCGCTTCCTGATACCTCTTTAAGTGATTCAGCGTTACGCCGCTCATGTAAAGCACACTGTCGTAACGTTCATCGGAAGAAAATTCCGCAAGCCAGCGTTTCATCAACATTCCGGCATCATCGTAATTCAATTCATTAAAACAGAAAACCGCAAGATTATACAAAACCAGATTGCGTTCATCCTTTGCAAGCTTGTTCAGCAAATCAGGTTGTTTAATAAAAACATAATATTCATCGGTTTTTCCAAGTTCCGCCGCAAGCTGATAATAAAGCTGCAATTCATTCTGCGTCATTTTTTCAGGCGCAATTTTTTTAATGTAAAAAAGGCTTTTTTCTTTCTCGCCTATTCTGTACGCCAAATCACTTTTGAAAAACGGCAGATAATTTTCATTTGTACGATTTTCCAGCAGGCTCAATGCATTGCCAAATTTGTCACGTTCATAATCAATTAAAGCCTGTCGGCGCACAGCTTCTTCAAGTTTCGTATTCTTATAAATATCATCAAGCAAACCATAAGATTTGTCCGGCTGATTGCTTCGGTAATAAATATCCGACATAAGAAAGTACAAATCCTGCAAAAAAGCAAAGCCGCCTCGTTCAAAAAAAATTATCGCCTCTTTATCTCGATTCGTCATATACAACGCATAAAGATAATTGTAGCGCAGTACAGACAATTCTTCCGGCGATGAATTGTAAGGCAAAAGCAAGTCCATTCTGATTAGCGCATTTTCATAATCTTCTTCCTGCAAATACAAATCTGTCTGCAAGCGCAGAACTTCCGCACGGTACTTATCAAATCCCGGAGTATCAACATATTCCTGAGCGAATTTAAAGCATTCCGAGTTTTTTTTCAGCAGAAAATTATTCTTGATTGTAATATAAAGCAGTTTTTCACGACGCTGCGAATCTTTTTCAACAGGCAACAACCGAGCAACAGCTTTTTCTGAATCGCTGTAATTTTCCAGCATGTGGTTATTCAATGAAAGGTAATAAAGAACGTCGTTGTAATATTTGTAATCTTTTTTATCGAAAAGTTTCCACAGCGGCGGCAAAGCTTCTTGTATTTTATTTTGTTTCAGTAACGCAATCGCCTGATAATACAGCATATCATCATACATTGACGATGCTGGATAATGCGCCGCCGTTTCAGCAAAAGCTCTGGCGGCAACATCGTAAAATCCGTCTTTATACAAAGCGTATGCCGCACGAAAATCTTCCAAATCATCAGCAAAAAACGCCTGTACCGCAAATATCAGCAATAAAACAAGACTAACTTTCTTCTTTATTTTCATTTTCCCCTAAAGTTTCCATTTTCTTCAAAACGATTTTTTTATCTTCGCAGTATACTTTTACAATGTCATTGTCATTAATTTTTTTATTAAGCAAGTCAACAGACAATGTATCGATAATTTCCTTCTGAATTGCACGGCGCAGCGGTCTTGCTCCGTATCTTCTGTCATAGTAAGCATCAATAAGAAAATCTTTTGCACTTGTATCGAGAAATACGCCGATTTTTCTTTTTTCCATAAGAACATCAACTGTTTCTTTAAACATAACATCGATAATAGAATAAAGATTTTCTTTGGATAACGGATGAAACACAATTGTTTCATCAATACGATTGACAAATTCCGGGCTGAAATGACGTTTTAATTCATTAATTGCAGAATTGCGTACATCCTTAAATGCGCTGTCCGGGTCATTATTTACTCCGCCGAATCCAAGCACATTATCCTTGTTAATTTCACGCGCACCCAAATTTGAAGTCATAATAATTATTGTATTGCGGAAAGACACAACATGTCCCAAATTGTCGGAAAGTTCGCCTTCTTCCAAAATCTGCAAAAGCAAATTAAACACATCCGGATGGGCTTTCTCTATTTCATCAAAAAGCACAATGGAATAAGGCGAACGTCTGATTTTTTCAGTCAAAGCTCCGCCTTCTTCGTATCCTACATATCCCGGAGGCGCACCGACAAGCCGCGCTGTATTATGTTTTTCCATAAAATCAGACATGTCCAACCTGATAAGCGCATTCTCGCTACCCAAAAGCATTCTGGACAACGCCTTTGCAAGTTCGGTTTTCCCCACGCCTGTAGGTCCCAAAAAAATAAATGATGCAAGCGGTCGCTTAGGTGAAGTAAGCCCCAATCTGGCACGCCGAACAGCCGATGATACCGCAGTAATAGCTTCTTTTTGCCCGATTACGCGCTTTGTCAGTTCATCTTCCAGCCTCAGAAGCTTCTCATTTTCCTCTGCTTCTATTTCCGAAAGCGGAATTTTTGTAATGGAAGACACAAACTGCGCAATGTCTTTTTCAGTTACTTTGATATTCTCTTTTGTATTAGTTTTCTGCCAAGCACTCATCAGTGCACTTTTTGTTTCCATAAGCCGTTCACGCTCTTCTTTAATAGAAGAACATGCTTCATACTCTTGAGCTTTTATATATTGATTCTTGCGTTCTTCCAGTTCTTTAAGTTTATTTTCAATGTCTGAAATTTCTTTAGGCTTTGATGAATGCTTCAGCTTCATCTTAGCACCGACTTCATCCAGAACATCAATTGCTTTATCCGGCAAACAGCGTTCCGAAATGTAACGTTGGCTAAGCAGCACTGCCTGACGCACAGCTTCTGGAGTATAAGTCACGTTATGGTGACGCTCATAAAGATGTTTTGTACCATTCAAAATTTCTATTGTGTCTTCAACGGAAGTTTCTTCCACTAGCAGGTTCTGAA
>JBNMHA010000115.1:0-7282 GCA_050872545.1 Spirochaetales bacterium
AGCGTGCCTAAGGAAGGGAGAGGTTATAGGAGAGGGAAAACTCCGGGCTTCGCTAACTCAGAGGTGGTTTCCCTCTCCTAATTTTTACCCACGTTTTAAACTAAAAAGGAACTTCTAACTGCGGACTTGTTCCGCAAAATACAGATTGAAGTAAAATTGTTTTTTAAACTTTAACAAAAGTTGCACTACCTCGCCGATGAAATCGGCAAATTGCCATTTGAACTAGCGAAAGCCTACGCACTTTGAAGCAAAGTAGCACTTGACGTAGCCAACGGCTGCAAATAACGCTTTATTCAACCGCTAGGTTCTATCTCACCAAAACAACAGATTCCTGTGTCGGCGCACTGGAATGACATGTAATGTAACCGGCTGGCGACGCAATTTAAAGTACAGTAGAATTAAAAGATTGACAAAATATTCTCAAAAGTGTTTATCCTGTGCACAAGCGATTTTCGCAGAATCACACATGATTCTAGTGGGAAAGTCCGTGAGAGCCGGACACAGTTGCGCTGCGGTAACGTCCAGCATTTTTAAATGACTGGCGGAGTCCGAATGCCATGAAAATCGTGCAAATTTTTGTCGCATAAACAAAAAGGAGAACCTAATGACAAATCTTTTATTCAAATCAAACCATTCTTTTTTAATCTTCAAAAATAACCGAATACCATAGTTTCCCGTCTTGTAAAATTCAAAGATTGTTCGCTTAATCAAATTTTATTTGATTAATAAATTACTTTTTCTATTCATACTGAAAAATTTTAAGGGGAAAATATAATGGAGAAAATAATCGTTCCAGATGCGCCATTTGTGTCTGATTTGTTATCGGATTTCATAAAGCGCAGCGGAATTAAAATATTGAAAAATGATTTTACAGACAACGATGAGCGGCTGCGTTTGTCTGAAGCTGCTGATGAAAAGCAGCTTAGGCAGGATATAGCCGACGGTAAAAATGTTGTCGTTTATTCAAATTCCGAAAATTCATTGAGCAGGATTTTGAAATTGTTTGAAGGAACTGAGTTTGCCGAAAAAGTCGGCTTTTTTAAGGATAAGTATCGGTTCCGAGAAATACTCAAGCAGCTTTATTCTGATTTCTACTATAAAAAATTATCGCGCAGAGAATTGGAAGAACTGGATTCACTTAGTCTTCCGTATCCGCTTGTGTTGAAGCCGCAGTGCGGATTTTTAAGTTTGGGTGTTTATCCGCTTTATTCTGCGCAGGATTTTGAAAATGCCGTTAAAGAGATTCAAAATGAAGTTAATTCATTTCCGGAAGATGTTGTCAATTTTGATAATTTCTTGTTGGAACAGATGATTGGCGGAGAAGAATATGCAGTTGATGCTTTTTTTGACAGCAGCGGAAAACCTGTAGTTTTGAATATTTTTCATCATCCGTTTACCGGCGGACAAGATGTCGGAGACAGAATTTATGTTACATCACCGTCATTAATTGCCAATGAACTTGAAGAAGTAACTTTGTTTTTGGACAAATTGGCAAATATTGTAGAACTGAAAAACTTTCCGTTTCACATTGAATTACGAAAAGATAAAAACGGACTGATTCCTATAGAGTGCAATCCATTGCGCTTTGCAGGTTGGTGTACGACAGATTTGGCATATTATGCTTATAAAATTAGTACTTACGACTACTTCTTTAACGATAAAAAGCCAGATTGGAAAAAGATTCTGGCAGAATGCGAAAGTGGTTTCTATTATTTTTCAATTGCCGAAGTTCCGAAAAATATTTCGCGAGAAGATATTGCAATGTTTGATTACGAATATTTTTACAAGCAGTTTTCCGATTGCCGCAAAATGTATTCATTTGATTTCAAAGTTAATCCGGTATTTGCCGTATTGTTCGGTCACTGCAAAGATTTTGACGAGGTGCAGGAAATCCTTCATCGTGATTTGCTTCCGTTTATTATAAAAGGAAGAAAGGTGGAATAATTAATGAAAAAATGTTTGAAGCCGATCTATTTGAATAACGGAGAATTTTTTATCGACAAGAATTTTAAGCCCAGTGAAACAGTTGAAGTTTTAGGTCCTGTCAGCTTTTTGTTCTCATGTCCTAATTCCGCATTAAAAAAGAACTTAGACATGAAACTACCTTTGCCTGGAATGTTTCAGGCTGTTCAGATGTATTTTTCAATTATGGAAAATCGCAGTGAAGCAAATAAGAAAATATTTAAGCTTGATTATCTGCAGGATGTTGTTGATAAATATATTGAAGCGTTTTTGTGGATGAAAAAATCACTTAATATGAATGAAATTGTTGTAAGCGAACAAATGTTTAACGGGTCAATATTTAACGGCATTGTGATGCAGACGCTTGAGGAATTATGTAGGCATTTCAGATATGAAATACTTTTTCAAAATACACAATTGATTATTGTAAAATTTTTTCTTAATTTCAGTACGGAGGAAATTAAATGAGTTATTGGAAAAATGACAGTAATACAGATTCATCACTTGCCAAGTTGGAGGCGCAGAAATTAGCTTGGGCACCGTTTGCGTTTCAGGCAGCACGAATTTTGCGTGATTCGGGAATATTGAGTGAAGCAGAAAAGGGCGGTGAATGTGGCAAAACGCTTGAAGAGCTGGAAAGATGTTCCGGCAATTATTTTTCGCAGGCTGATAATCCGCAGACATCGGCAGGGCAGAATCTTCATTATGCGACTTATGTTTTGGTTGATGCAGGTGTAAGTTCCGGGCTTTTGAAAGAAAAAGACGGCAAATATTTTCTTACATTAACAGGATATTTTATCCTGCACGACAAAATTACACGTGTAAATATGGATTTTACTCATGATGTTTGTTATGAGGGGCTTTTCTATCTTGATGAAGCACTGAAATCTATGAAACCGTCTGGGCTGCATCACGCTTTTGGAAATTGGGAAACAGTTTATGCGGCTCTTGCAGAACTTCCGCAGCATGTGCGCCAAAGTTGGTTTGCGTTTGACCACTATTTTTCGGACAGCTCATTCCCTAAAGCTCTGCCGATAGTTTTTGCTGATAAGCCAAAAAAATTATTGGATATTGGCGGAAATACGGGTAAATGGGCGTTGAAATGCGTAAATTATGATGAAGATGTGGAAGTTACGATTGCAGATTTGCCCGGACAATTGAATGATGCCGGCAAAAATATAGAGGCTGCCGGATTTGCACACCGCGTAAAGTTTCAAAGCATAGATTTACTTAATCACAATATTCCGTTTGCCGGCAATTTTGATGCAGTTTGGATGAGTCAGTTTCTTGATTGCTTCGGACCGGCTGATATTATGTCGATTGTGTCACGGGCAAAGAATGCATTAAACAAAAGCGGAACTATGTATATAATGGAAACTTTTGTTGATTTGCAGAAATATGAGATTTCAAAATATTGCCTTGATATGACATCATTGTATTTTACGGCTATAGCCAACGGAAAGAGCAGAATGTACCATTCGAGCGATATGATTGAACTTGTGGAAAGAACAGGAATGGAAGTTTATGAAGTGATCGAACATGTCGGATTGTTTCATTCCATTTTAAAATGCCGAATAAAGCAGTAATTTGTAAAAAACTAAGCTAATGTCCAAAAAGTTGAATTTGCAACGGTAATTGAGCCGGTCGATATAGTGTCCGCCGGCAGCAGTCGGTGAAGTTTGGTCATTGAGCCAGTCGAAATGACACATATATAGTACAGCTAATGTTCCGACCGTCTCAATAATCACTACGCTTAATACTTTTTGGACACTGTTTTTTAATGCAGGCTAATCGGTGAGATAAGCTATTGCTTCGTTATATCCTTCGATTGATTCCGGACAAATCTTTTTTTTCTTATTTAACAACTCTGTAAGCTGGTAAATGTATGTGGCAAGATATGCTTTGTCAAAGTTTTTTTCCTTTATAAGTATGTTGAAAACCTTGCGTGCCTCTTTGTACAGTCGGTACGGTTCGCAGAAATCGAACATGAACATATATTTTGCCAGTCTGGATAATCTTTGTCCGCCAAGCGTATGTGTGCAGATTGCAGCGATTCTGTCTTTCGGAATGCTGCCGAATTCACGAATCAGCAATTCGGCGGAAGCAACACCGTGCAGCAGTGCAGGAGTTTCCCGTTTGAAATCAAGATATGCAATCGGCAAAATATTACGGCTGATGAATGAATCTGTCAGCTTCAGCATTTCTTCAGCCGGAAGTTCTTTTGCCAAGTCGTGATATAAACCGCAGAAATATGCAGTATTGTAATCTATGCTGAACAGGGAAGAGTAACGTGCCATATTTTCACCTGTTGAAACGCAATGCAGCAGCCGGTATTTACTTTTAATGTACTTTTTTACCAGTTGTATGTCATTTTCAATTTCTGCTTCCATTAAAACCTCTTTGCTATGCGTTTTGCAGATATTCAATATTTTTCATGTTGTCGCAGCATAAGAATGAGTAACCGCCGTCGGTGCGGTTTGCGGCGTAAAGATACCAAAAGTATTTGTGCCAAACCGGAGAAATCGGCTGAAAATTCAAAGTTATTTCTTCTGCATTGCGCTTTGTGTATCTGCATGTAAGAGGAATGCGTCCGGCAAGTGTAGTTCTTATCATTTCTGGGAATTGCTCCATTGCGCTTTCCGGCGAACTGCAGCAGCCGAAATTTTTTATCAGTTCGGATGTAGAAAGCCCAGAAACAGCATTTTCACTTAACAAATTAAAAAATACATCGACTAAAGCTTCCGTATCAACCATTGCACGGTGCAGGTCTCCATTTTGTGAAATGTTGTAGCGATTTATAAGGCTTACAAGTTTATTTGGCATTGACGGAAAAAGTTTCTGCGCAATTTGCAGCGAATCGATAAACTTCCAAGATGTGAAATTTATTCCGCAGCGTGCCATTTCCATAGAAAGAAAACCGACATCAAACGGTGCATTATGAGCTACTAAAATAGAATCTCCGATAAAACGTATTAACTCTGTAGCCATTGTGCGATCAAAAATAGGCGCATTTTCTACGTCGGAATCATAAATATGATTAACGTTGCTTGCGCTCTCAGGAATAGGACGCTGCGGATTGATGAAAGTTTCGTAACGGTCGGTAATCGTGCCGTTTATGACTTTTATCATTGCGATTTCTACAATTCTGTCTGTATCCAGTGGGTCAAAGCCTGTAGTTTCAAAATCAAAAAAAGTGTAGCTGTGGTTATTAAGCTGATTTACTGAAAATAACGGCGGTGTTTCCATATCATTTATTCCTTTGCATTATTATAGTTTTGAATTAGATTTCGATTTGTCATATCAGAAGATATACTTTCATATATCGATTTTTTTTTGAGTTATTTAAGAGATTTAAGAGTAAGAAAACTTAAAGGGAAAATAAAACTGTTTTTAAATAATATGAAAAAACTTTTTCGGCTACGAAAGTTTTTGTTATAGTCGGCGCTCTTTAAGCACTTGAAAAATATTGTTTAACTTTATATATGAATTTATTTTTTATTAAGGAAAAGAAATGTTTCGCAGCAATAAAAAGAATGACATTATCATGTTCGGTGCAATTGTATTCATTTTTTCTGCACTGTTTATAAATTATATTGTTATCAAATCTTTTACATCTGTTGATACAAGTTTTTTTAGTTCATTGGATGCAATTTATTTCTATGCCGAGCCTATAGACAGTAACGTTTCTTCACGGCTGTCCGGGCTTCTCGGTTCTAATAATACAAAAATATTCCGTAGGCTTCTGGAGGATGTAAATAATCCTGTAGCACAATTTTACGGTTTTTGCGGCTTGTTTAAGTCAAACAGAATGCTTGCAGTGGAATATATGAAATCAGGCATTATGGAAAGCCCCAAACCAGTTTCTATTGTAATGGATAAAAACGGCGAGGACAGACGCAGCGGCACATTGGGACAGGCGGTAGTTTCTGCATTGCTTTATGCTCCGGAGTGGCTGATTTCGCATATATCGCAGGATTTTATCAATACTACGAGCGATTTCATTTACTCGCTTTATCAAAAAACTACCGATGCTGGCGATTCTTACCGAACAGAATTGTCGCATCTGGTAAAATCTCGTTATCCTAAAATTCAGACGAAAATTATAAATGATATTGTAACATCGAAAACCGTTGCACAGATGACAGATGCCGAAAGAGCTGAAATTTCAGCAAATCTTGATGTTGTGGAACAAAATAGAGTTGCATTGATTGAACAGTTTTTGAAAGATTCGAGAGGCAATGATTTAGTAAATGCGCTTAATTTTATTACATCGGCAGAAGAATACGCAGAGCTGATTCCCGTACTTGAGGATATGCTTATCGCCGGAAATTACAAAACGGACACGCTTATTTTGATCGGGCAGAAGTTTGCGCTACTTCTTAATGGTAAGAATGCATTGGCAAGGCTTAGCCGTGTAATGTTGAAGAATCCTTCAAATACAAAATTGCTTTCCGAATACTTGAAGCTGTTCTATGAATATGCTGATGACAGCTGGTGGGACTTCATGACAAGATACTTGAATTCCGCTTATACTGTAGAGTTAAATAATCAGGCTCTTGAAGCTATAATTCATGTTTCATCTAAAGAAAACCCGGACAATGTTTACAGAACATTTGCCTATTGTTTGAAATATTCGAGAATTTCTACAGTTAATCTTTTGATTAACTACTGCATTGACAACGATATTTCCACACTTCAAACTTTGACACTGGGGCGGCTGCGTTTGTATGAAAGGAACAAAGATTTAAAACTGAACGGAATAAGGTATATCGAAAAGTTTAGAGTGTACGTCGGACGTGACGTACTTGTAACATTGCTTTACGACCGAGATACTGAAGTAAAACAGGCTGCGCGAGATTCTCTAGACAGACTGAAATGGAGCGACAAACTTCCGGAAAAAGAACCGGCAGCAGCAGCGGCGGTAACAACAACTGAACCGCAGCCTGAAAAAAGTTCTGCCGAAACAGCACCTGCTCCAGCACAAGAAGAGGCTCCAAAGCAGACTCCGGCTGCAAATCCTAATCAAAATGTTCAACAAAACATACAGCAGCAGCTGTCGACACCGTCAGCTGGAACAGAAACCAGAGTGCAGCAGTCACGACCTAATCGCGAGATTGAGGCACCTAAAAGAAGAACTCCGAGAAACAAAAGAGAGCAATAAACTAACTTTCGGCGGAATGCAGAACAGCACCGCCGGAAGCTTTTTTATGGGGCTCGTGAGCCCGTGAAAATATGAAGCGAAGCGAAATGTTTTCACAAGAAACCACCCGCTATGCGGGTGCGCGACAGAAGCTTATAGCAAAAAAGCTTTCCCCGAAGG
>JBNMHA010000116.1:0-7248 GCA_050872545.1 Spirochaetales bacterium
GTCCCGGAGATCTTTAAGCTATAATTCCAGAATAGCATACAGGTCTGTCCCTAAGTTCTCTAGCTGAAAATTGGTAACTTGTTATTGCCGGACTTAACAATTTTGCTATCCTTGGGCTTGTCCCGGAGATCTCCAAGTTATAATTCCGAAATAGCATGTAGGTCTGTCCCTAAGTTCTCTAACTGGAAACTGATAACTTGCAACTCACCGCAGGGACAGACCCTAATACTAAAATAGAATACAGGTCTGACACCACGCAGTTTGCCTGCAAATAACGTTATGAACAACTGTAAGGTTTCCATACCCAAAGGAATAAAAAAATTACTTAGGTATCATTCTTTGACACATTACTGTGCTAAAATGCAGCAATTTTTTATCGGCAGCGAAAGCAAGAGGAAAAACTCAATGAAAAAAATAAAAATGATTCATACTTCAGACTGGCATTTGGGAAACACTATGAATGACCGCAGCCGTGATGATGAAAATTCAGCCTTTTTGGAATGGCTGCACACAAAAATTACAGAACTGGATATTAATGTGCTTATAATTGCAGGTGATATTTTTGATACAAAAATGCCCGGTAGTACGGCGCAGGCAATGTATTACAGTTTTCTTGCAGGTCTAAAGCAAACAAACTGCCGCAATATAATTGTAATCGGCGGCAATCACGACAATGCTTCACTTCTTGACGCGCCGAAATATTTGCTGGAAGCTTTTAACATAAGTGTAATCGGGAGCATTAGGGAGCGCAAACCGGAAGATTTGATTATAAAACTGAAAGATGACAGCGGTGAAATAATCGGATTGGTGTGTGCAGTGCCGTTTATTCGTGAGAGTGATTTGCCGCAGATTCATTCTGGGCTGCGTCAGGCAGAAGTTACTCAAAAAATGGAAAATGCTTATCGTGAAATTTATGAGCAGACAGCAGAGGAAGCAGAAAAAATCAGCAGCTCTTTACAGACAAAAATTCCTATTATAGCAGCCGGACATCTTTATGCAGCCGGAGCAGTGCGCGGAAGTGCGAATGAAGACGGTGTGCGTGAAATTGTCGGAACTCTTGACGGATTTCCGATTTCGATTTTTTCCGATAACTTTGATTATATTGCATTGGGACATATTCACCGCAGCCAGAAAGTTGCCGGGAAAGAATATATTCGTTACTGTGGTTCACCGTTTGTGATGGGATTTGATGAGACTGAAATTGCCCACTGCGTTTTGGAAGTAACTTTTGATGATAAATGCAAGCCGGAAATTATTTCGCATGAAGTGCCTGTTCATACAAAATATATTCGGCTGGAAGACACGCTTGAGGGAATTCGCAAAAAACTTGAGCTTCTGAAAAATACTAGAGCCGTAATTGATGTTCACGTGAATGACGCTGTGTTCGGAACGGATTTTAGACGGGAACTTGCTGATGTGACGGAGAATGCCGCATTCGATATAGTGCGATTTAGAATTGAAAATTGTGTCGGTGAAAATCAATCGGGTTATGATGAGGCTGTTAAAGATTTAGCTGATTTTTCGGAGCGCGATATTTTTAAATTGTTCCTTGAAAAAAATGATAAAGCCGGTGAAGAAGATGAGTTAATGCCGCTGTTTTTGCAGTTGGCAGCGGAAGTTACCGAAGAAACGGAGCAGACAGATGAAAATTAAACAGTTGGAATTTGAAAATATAAACTCGCTTTCAGGACATTGGAAAATTGATTTTTCCGATAAAATTTTTGATGACTTCGGACGGCTTTTCACAATTTCCGGTCCAACCGGAGCCGGCAAAACAACGATTCTTGATGCAATTTGCCTTGCCTTGTATGGAAAAACTCCGCGTCAGGAGACTATTAACAAAGGAAGAAATGAAGTTATGACTTGGGGAAAAACTTCATGTTATTCCAAAGTAACGTTTGAAAGCAACGGCAGAACTTATGTTTCCGGCTGGGAACAGTCGTACACGAGAAATAAAAAACTCGGTGATTACAAGCGCAGCCTTTTCCGCATTGAAGATGACGGCAGAGAAAAAAATCTCGGAGGCACAAGGCGTGATTCATACAGTGAAATCGTAAAAATTATCGGACTTGATTTTGAACAATTTACGCAGGCGGTTTTGCTGCCTCAGGGAGATTTTGCACGGTTTCTTTCGAGTGAAGCAAAGCAGCGTACAGAAATTCTTGAGAAGCTTTCCGGAGGCGAAAAGTACAGAATGATTGCCGGAAAAACGCACGAACATTTCAAGGAAGAGGAAGCTAAACTTAGGAATTTGCAGAATGAGCTTGGTAATATTGAGCAAATGTGCCTGAAAGATGAAGATGTTGCACGTATTAAAGAGGAATTAGCAGGCAAAAAGCAGGAACTGGAAAAATTAAAATGTGAACAGAACAAGATTGCAGAGCAGAAACAGTGGCGCAGAAATTTGGAAAAATTAAGCAATGATTATAGCAATGCCAAAACTGAATATGAAGCTGCTGAAAATGAAAGCAATCAGTTTGAGCCACAGCGAAAATTGTTAAATGAAGCGCGTTCTGTTGTTAATCTTCTGCCACAATTTTCACTGCTGAAAAAAAATCGTGAAACCAAAACGGCAAGAATGCGAGAAAATGAAAATACTGCACGCAAACTTGAGGATTTGAAGGAAAATGCAGCTGCGGCGGAATCTGAAAAAAACAAAGCGCATAATTTTTTTACAGCTGTTGAAAATGAAAAAAATGAAGCGCAGCCTTTGTGGGAAGAAGTTCTGAAACTTGACGAACAGGTTATAAGCTCGAAACAGCGGTATGAAGAGGCTGCCAGCAATGAACATAATATGCGCAGGCAGCTGCAAAATATTCAGTTTCAAATACAGAATGTTCAGCAGAAACTCGCAGATTTGCAGCGTAGAGAAGCCGATGAAAATGATTATGCCGGCAAGTTTGGCAAGGATGAAAAACTTGTGGAAAATCTTGAAGCTTGGCAGGAACGTGCGAAATATTTAACCGAAAGAAAATATGAAATTGAACGTCTACAGCGAAATATTGACAAGTACGAAAATGATTTGCTTGCAGTGAGTAATGAAAAAAATACTGCACAAAAAATGAGAGATTCGCTTTCGGAATATCAAAAGCTTAATGCGGCGGACGGGAATTTGGCACCGATTTTACCGGAAATTCGCATTGAAGTGGAAAATGTGCGCAGAAAATCGAAACAGGCTGCTGATTTGCGAAGTCAGCTTGATATTTTGCAGGAGGATTTGCGGCAGAAACAGGCAGATTTGGATGAGGCGAAGCAAAATTATGATAATGCGAATAAAAAACTTGACGGTCTTTATGTCGATGAACTGGGGAAAATAAGTGCATTTCTGCGCAGTTATTTAAAAGACGGCGACAGCTGTCCGGTTTGCGGCGGAAAATATTGCAAAGATGAAGAAAATGCTGCTGAGTTGAAAAGCGGTGTGCATGTTCTTGTGCAGCATATTGAAAATATTCAAAAAGAAAAGGAAAATGCTGCTGAAAAATTGGCAAAAATTAAAGAATGCGTGAATGATGTTCTGTGGGAAATGGAGAATAACCGAAAACTGCATGATGAAGCGGTGGAAGCTGTTCGTGATTCGGTATCTGAAATTCAGCGAAAAGCGGCGGATTTCAACGGTATAAATCTTGAGGTAGCCGAACTTTGTGATATTTCACAGAAACTTGATGAGTTATTGCAGCAACTTGAAGGACGTGTGAAAAATTGGAATGATTCAGAGCAGAATTTGAAGCGGACGGCAGATATTCTTACAGAAAAAAATGCGGCTGAAAAGAATCTTATTGAAAATATTGCAGCAAAAAAAGATGAATTAAACGATAAAACCACACATTTTGAAAATGATTGGAATGATTTCAGACTTGTTGTGTCGGCATGGAAAAATATTGCCGAAACGGATGAACTTGAGCCTGCAATGCAGTTGCTGAAAAAGCGAAAAGCGGATTGGCTGCGGCATAAGGATAATTTGACATCTGTCAGACAAGGCATTGCGCAGCTGCAAACCGAACTGTCCGAGAAAAATGTTTTTCATTCTCAATGCAGCAATGATTTAGCTGAAAAAAGCAGAATTACCGAAAATGCAAGGATTGATAATGAAAATATTTATAAGAAGCGAACGGATTTATTCGGAAATAAAAGTCTTAATACAGAAAAACGAAAGCTTGATGACAAGCTGAAATCTGCAAAGGAAGCGAAAGAAAATTGTGAAGCAAAGTTTATTCAGGTGCAAAGGCTACTGACAGAAACTGCCGCCGGAATGACAAACGGAATTGCCGAATTGAAAAAGATTTCGGAGGAGCTGCAAAAAACAGAAGCCGACTTTGCGCAAAGTTATAGGGCGGCAGGCTTCGACAGTGAAGACGGTGTCGAAAATGCAGCAAAGATTAACCGTGAGGCGTTGGAAAGCGCGGAAAACAGGATAAAAAGCCGCTGCGATAAGGCGGATGAAGCACTTAGAATTTGCAGAAAAAATCTTGATGATGAAAATAGCCGTGCATTAACCGAAAAAAATATTGAACAGTTGGATAAAGATTTTACAGATTACGATGAGGCAATGCGGAATATTAATGATGAAATTTCAGATTTTACCCACAAGCTAATGTCTCATGAGGAAAACAGGAAAATTTTCGGGGAGAAGCGGAAGGTTTTGGAAGAGCAGAAACGGCGTTATGAAAAATGGGGAAAAATGAAAATGCTTATGGGAACAGCCGATGGCGAGACATTTGCGCAGTTTGTGCAAAGCATTACATTGAGACAGCTGATTACGGAAGCGAATATTCACCTGCGAAAAATTACCCCGCGCTATCAGCTGACTGCCGACCCTGCGGAAAATTTGAGTTTGTACCTGATTGACCTTGATTTGGGAAATGAAAAGCGCAGTGCGAGCAATCTTTCCGGAGGCGAAAAGTTTCTTGTAAGTCTGTCATTGGCATTGGGAATTTCTTCAATGGCGAGCCGTAAGATAAAAATAGACACGCTGTTTCTTGATGAGGGATTCGGAACGCTTGATAGTGAGGCATTGGCAAGTACTGTCAATATGCTTCAGACACAGCAGCAGGAAAGCGGAAAGATGCTTGGAATTATAACGCATGTCGAAACATTGAAGGATGAGTTCCCACTGCGGATTGAGGTAAAGAAAAAAGGGCAGGGCGTGTCGGTTTTAGAAGGACCGGGAGTAAGCAGGTAGGTGATGTGGTGTCAGACCTATATGCTGTTTTGGAATCGGGGGCTGTCCCTGCGATGAATTGCAAGTTTTCAGTTAGAGAACTTAGGGACAGACCTGTATTCTATTTTGGGTTTCAGGTTTGTCCCTAGTATTGCATGTTATTCCCCGACTTGATCTACAGTGTTTACTTTAGAAAACATTGGAAATCTATGGTGCAGGTCTGTATTCTATTTTAGTATTAGGGTCTGTCCCTTGTACTACAGGTCTATATTTTGTGTCCAAAACTATAATAAAAGAAATCCTGCAGTTTTATCCGCAGGATTGAAATTTGGAAATAGGGTTTTAAGAAGTTTGGATTTATAATTTAAACTTTATGTATGCTTCAATTGTGTTTTCCCATTTTGAATCGGTGATTTTTGATGATTCAGATGCAGAAGAGGCAGCCGCGTAACCTTGTATATCGCCGGTGTACTGAACGCCGAATGTCCAGTTTTCTTTGGAGAATTCTCCCTGAAGTTGGAAACCGTTCCAAACATCTGCCCCGGCATTATCGGTATTTTTGTAAATATTGCCTTTTGCCTTTTGGTAGTAGTTGGCTGTAAGTGCCAGACCTATTTGATTAAGTTTAAAAGTTGCTCCGGCAGTAAATTCGTTCTTGCTTACATCTCCGATTTGAACGTCATCCTTTGAATTAACAGTAACGTCCTTTTGAGTCGAATCAGAATAAACATACATTTCCACATTGTCTGCGGCAAAGAACTCAAGCCCATAGTCTTTTACTTTTGTTGTTTTAAGAACATCGAAACGCAGTGAATATTTTCCCTCATAGCCGAACTTTTCGTAAGCTTCGTCAGTATCTTTTGCCGGATTCCAGTATAGATAAAGTGTATTATTTATTTCCCATTTTAACCCGAAATTGTACGCTCCGGATAATGTAAGGTTAGGCAGGAAGATGATTTTAGCGGCAAGGTTTTTAAAGTCATTGTCAATACGCACTGCGGGAGTGACTGAAATCTTCATTATATCTTTCGCAGTGAAGACATTATCAAAACCGATGTCGAATCTGTCGCGAACTCTTGTATTTGTAAAGTTCTTATCTGTTTCATCCACTGCGGAATAGACATCAACACGGTTTTTTAGCCAGGGAACGATATTGTAAAAATCAGTCAGTTTGAAATCGATTTTTCCTTTAAACTCTGTTTTTGAATAGAAGGCATCTTCAGATCTTGCTGTCTTTTGAATCTTGTCTTCGGTGTTCCCGATTTGGAATGTCTGGGATGCTTCGATACCGAGTTTGCCCGGAAATTTCTTTTTTTCCACTTTTTCGGGTGATTCGTTTTCTTTTTGTACTGTGATTTGATTGTCCGGTTTTTCCTGTGCAAAAGTTACACCTGTGCCAAAGATTCCCAATCCGGCTATTAAAGCTGTTTTCTTCAAGAGTGAACTTCTCATGATTACATCTCCTTTTTTATTTCCTATTTTTTTAACCATCGTCGCAACTTGCTGTTCGTCGTATGGTTTTTATGGCTGTAAGATATTTTTGCTTGGTAAAGTCTGCAATCATGTTCTTGTAAAATAGCTGTTAAATTTTTGGGAAATATACAAAGGGACAGGTCTGTATACTATTTTGGGATTAGGATCTGTCCCTTGTGTTGCTTGTCATTCTCGCACTTAATCTACAGTGTTTACTTTAGAAAACATTGGGAATTTGTTGTATTACTTGCAATAAGATTATCGGGTCAAGCCCGATAATGACAATTGAAAATAGAACTCCCAAGATGGCAAGAAGTTTGTATGATGTCAGACCTATATTCCGTTTCAGTATTAAGACCTGTCCCTTAGCTAGTAATCGAACCGAAAGCTTCTGTCAATCCCAAAAGCGAATAAGGGCCTGACACCAGCAAAAATTACACATTTTTAGCTTTATTTCCCCAAAATACCACCTTCTGAAACGCCTCTAATTTCGTTCTCACAAGGAAAAAATGTAAAAACATGTAAAGTATTCTTAATCTTGTAGTTAAAAATGACACCAAAACGCATTAAAGCTTAGTGGAGGTGCTTATGCGAAAACCACGACAGCTAAAGGAAAA
>JBNMHA010000117.1:0-7162 GCA_050872545.1 Spirochaetales bacterium
CTTTTGTGCATGATATTGTTTCATATTCTTGAAAATATGGGAATGACGATGGGAATAATGCCGATTACCGGAATTCCATTGCCGTTTATTTCTTACGGAGGGTCGTTTCTGATAGTGTGCTACCTTTCCACCGGGTTGATGATGAATATAAAGTTGAATAGAATTTCGCCTTACTAGAAATTGTACGGCAACAAAAAAATCGTCCGTTTGTACTTTGAAATACAGACAGACGATTTTTTTATTAATAGGTAAAAATAGCTGCTTAACTGTCATTTCTAAGATCTCCGGGTCAAGTCCGAAAATGACAAAAGACTAAAAGGCATATAATGACATTAAAATATAAAATTCTGCATTAGATCTAATACTTAATGACAGAATAAATATTTGGAATATCTTTGATTTTTTCTCTGCCTTTCAAGTCTGTAAGTTCGATTAAAAAAACCGCGCCTACAACTTTTGCGCCGAGCTTTTCCACAAGTTTGACAGCCGCTTCTATTGTTCCCCCAGTAGCCATCAGGTCATCTACAATAACTACTTTTTGACCGGGTTTCAAAGCAGTTTTGTGCATTTCAATTACTGTTTTATCTCCGTATTCCAAACTGTATTCTACACTGATGGTTTCACCCGGAAGTTTACCTTTTTTTCTTACGGGAACAAATGACTTTCCCAAGTTGTAAGCTATTGGCATTCCGAATATGAATCCGCGTGATTCTGGACCTACAACCGCGTCAAAGTCAAGTTCACTGATTTCTTTTTGCATTGAATCAATTGCAATTTTCAGGCTTTCTGCGTTTTCTAAAATACTTGTAATATCTCGGAAAATAATTCCTTTCTCCGGGAAATCTTTAATATCTCTTATGCATTCTTTTAAATCTTTCATTTTGCTTCTTCCGGGCTAAAACCCAATTCATAAATTTCATTAAGCGCATTTTTTAAATCTGCATCATTTTTAATGTCTACTGATTTTTCCTGCAAATTAACTTCAGCTTCAATTTTGGCTTTGTTAAGAGCTTCTGTTATTCTTTTCACACATTTTTCGCAGTGCATGTCCGGTACGGAAATTTTTTTACTCATAATCAAACTCCTTATGTTTATATTTTTTTATGTCTCAGCCGCAACGCATTTGTTACAACGCAAACGGAACTCATTGACATTGCAAGCCCGGCAATCATAGGATTGAGAAGCGGACCTCCAAACGCATGAAGCAAACCGGCTGCAATCGGTATACATATCACATTGTAGCAAAATGCCCAAAAAAGATTTTGTTTTATCGTGCGCATTGTAAGGTGACTTAAATTAATCGCTTTTGCAACAACCATCGGATCATTTTTCATCAGCACAATATCTGCGGAATCTATTGCAATATCGCTGCCACTGCTTACCGCACAACCAATATCTGCTTCGGTAAGAGCCGGCGCATCGTTTATTCCGTCACCGACCATTATTGCAAAACCAAACTTCTCTTTCAGTGAAGTCACAATTTGTGCCTTTTGCTCCGGCAGAACTTCGGCAAATACTTCATCGACTTTTAATATGTTGCCGATATGCTGTGCGCAAATTTTATTATCACCGGACAGCAGTACTGTTTTTATACCCATTTTCGATAATCTTTTAAATGTATCGGCTGCATTTTTTTTCAGCTTATCGGCAACAGCGATTACTCCAAGCAGCTGTTTGTTTTTTGCAACGGCAACAACAGTTTTTCCCTCTGATAAAAGTCTGTCAATATCAGCAGAAAATTTTGCAGTACTTATATCATTATCAGAAATAAATTTCATGCTTCCGACAATAATTTTTTCACCTTTAAAAGTACAGATAACTCCTTTGCCCGCAAAATTCTCCACATTATCAGGAGTGCCAATACTTATATCATTATCAGTGGCATATTGCAAAATACTTGCTGAAACTGGATGTTCAATTGCCGATTCTGCTGCTGCTGCGCATTTTATCAATTCATCTGTACCGACATCGGATATGACATCAGTTACAGTCGGCTTGCCTTCAGTAACAGTTCCGGTTTTATCAAATACTGCTACTTTTACTTTGTTTGTTATCTCAAGAGCTTCTCCGTTTTTAATCAAAATTCCGTTGGCAGCTCCAAGACCTGTGCCGACCATTACTGCGGTAGGCGTCGCAAGTCCTAATGCACACGGACAAGCTATTACCAGCACACTTGTAAAAATTTGCACGGCAAAAGAAAGTTCTTTTGTACATATCAGCCATACAGCTGCGGCAATAATGGCAATTGCAATGACTGTCGGCACAAAAATTCCGGCAACTTTGTCCGCAATTTTTGAAATAGGTGCTTTTTTTGCCTGCGCATTTTCCACAAATGCAATAATTTTTGCCAAAGTTGTGTCTTTTCCGATTTTGCTGACTTTGACATAAAGCATTCCGTTAATATTTAAGCTTCCGCCCGTTACATTTGAATCGCTTTCTTTTGTTACTGGCAGACTTTCGCCTGTAAGCATTGATTCATCAACATTACTGCTTCCTTTTATAACGACTGCGTCAAGCGGAATTTTTTCTCCCGGTTTGACCAACAAAATATCGCCGACATTAATTTTTGATGTAGGAACATCAGTTATTGTGCTGCCATTGCATAAATGTGAAACATCAGGCGTTAGCGCAATCAATTTTTTTATCGCATCAGTTGTTTTTTCTTTGCTGCGTGATTCCAAATATTTTCCCAGCATAATAAGCGTAATAACTACAGCTACAGACTCAAAGTAAAGATTGTGAACTGCATGTTCATTTTTACCGATTGTAAATGTGACTGCCAAACTGTAGATAAAAGATGCAGTTGCACCGATTGCAACAAGCGTATCCATATTTGGGTTTCCTTTAAGCAATGAAGAAAAACCATTTGTGAAAAAGTTTCGCCCGATAATCATAACAGGTATGCAAAGTATAATTTGCGTTAATGCAAAACCCAACTGATTGGAAGTTATATTTGCAAACGGCGGAACCGGCAAGTTTTTGAAAAACATTTGTCCCATAGAAATATAAAGCAAAATTATGCTTAAAATACCTGCGGCAAGTAAACCGTATGGTTTGGATATTTTCTGCGACTGAATTTGATTGTCTTGCAAAATACCAAAACCGGCTTTTTCTATAACACGTGCAAAATCTTTGTAACCGACTTTTTGCTCGTTGTAAGTCACACTCATTTTTTCAGTCATAAGGTTGACTTCGCAATTTTCAACTCCGTCAAGCCGAGAAACTACTCTTTGAACAGCACCGGAACATGCCGCACAGTGCATTCCTGTTATTGTATAAATTTCATCTTTCATATTTAATCCTCATTGATTAAAGTTAGCTAGTGCTAACCTATTTGAGAGAAAAATTCAATGCAAATAAACTTCTTTTAATAATGCGAATCTTACGCCATTTTACGTAATTCTTTCTGTCACTTCAAAATGTGTTGCGTCGGTAATTTTTGTTGCTCCAAAACTTGTTTTCTATTATTCCGGCGTTGGTAATTTTTGTTGCTCCAAAACTTGTTTTCTATTATTCCGGCGTTGGTAATTTTTGTTGCTCCAAAACTTGTTTTCTTATTATTCCGGTGTCAGTAATTTTTGTTGCTCCCAAATTTATGCTTCTTGTCATTCGCGTATTGCACCCTTTTGTCATTCTCGTGCTTGACACGGGAATCAGCAGTGTGTTTTTATAACGAATTGTCAAATCAAAGCTCGACAATAACAAAAAATTCATACTGGAAACTAAGTTATTTATATGTCGATTGGTCAAGGATACATTTATGGACAACGATGTTTCGGCTGTTACGCTGATTTGCAGCCGTAAAAAAACTTCAATCAAACTTTATTCCATTTCACAGATTTGCGCTGATAATAAAAATATTACGATTTACTTGAAAAACGGAATGCTTCTTTCCACTTATACGCCTATTTCGACAATTGAAAAAATGCTGCCTAAAGAACAGTTTTTCAGAATCAGAAAAAATTGCATTGTAGCTTTTAATGTTGTTGAAAAAATCGGGAAATCAAAGTTTCGCTTAATTGACGGCGAGACGCTGAAAATCAGCAGGAATAAAAAACCGGAATTTTCAGCCGCTTATGATAATTATCAGCTTGTAAATAAAGATTTACTTGCGATGATGCAAAAAGTACCTGTTAATATGGAAGATATTGAAATACGTTGTTCGATTTTTGATTTGTATCCGGATCCGACAGCACTGCTTAAAGTTGACAAACATGGGAAAGATTTGCGCATAGTTTACGCAAATGCGGCAATGGAAAAAATGGAACTAAAAAGCCGGGAAGAGATGATTTTAGGCAAGACGAATATTCTGCCGATGGATACGCAGTGGGCGGAACATTACCGGGAAGCAGCGTTTCACGGTCAACGTGAGGAAGCACTGAAATTTTTTCCGGAAACCGGCAGGACAATGAAAATAAGCTGCTACAGCCCTTTTTACGGATACTGCGTTGTGATTATAACAAATGCCGATAATGTGCCGGTTATAGGCAATCATGCTGTTACTAATTATGCCGATTCTGCAAAGTTTTCCAAAGGGCAACTTCTTTTTTCATATTACGAGAAAACGCTTTATATACTTACTTTTCTTTATGACCAAGTTGTGTTTGTAAATCTTAATGAAAATCATTATTCAATTATCACTGATTGCTTTTCGTATTTTCAAGATAATGTGGATATGTCCGGAACATTTGATGATTTATTTTTGAAGTACAGAACGATTGTTCATCCTGATTTTCGCAAAGAATTTTCAGAAGTATTTGTTAGGCTGCCGTTACTTGCCGCATTTCAGTCGGGCGCAAAAGAAATTCTGCGTCAATATCAGGAACGAAGCAGCAACGCAACTTATCATTGGGTTTCGTGTCATGTTCTGCGCCTTGTTAATCCGTTTAATGAAGATATTGTTGCCGTAGTACTGAAAAAAACTTACGAGAAGGAACAGCGGATTATCGAAAATAACGAACAGAAAGAAGAAATTATCAGAACGCTTGAGAATAATTTTGCAGCTGTTTATTATATGGATTTTAAGCAGAGAAAAATTACTGCGCTGAAAGAGATTAACAACGAAAGAAAATTTTTCTCCAGAATATTGAAGAAAAAATTTTTTGCCGGACTTACTTTGTACATCCAGAAAACAGTTCATCCGGACGACAGAAAATGTGTATTGGAAAAACTTGATTTTATTCCTATAAATGAAGCTTTAAGAAATGAAAAGTTTGTTGTATTAAAGTTCAGAATGAAGTTATCGGAAGAATGTTATGAAAATGTGGAGCTGACAATACATGCGGCAAAAATTTTCAATAACAGAGTGGATGAAGTCGTTGTTGCAATACGTTTGATTAATGAGGGAAAATAATGTCGCTGAATTGTGAAGAAATAAATCAAATAATTAAAATTGTACCGAAAGGAATGTTGATTCGCAAAGTTACTGAGGAAGAATACGGCTGCTTTTATCTGCACTGCTTGGCAAGCGATGAAAGTTCAGTAACTTTGCAGATTAATCTGCATGACGGCGAGAGCAGCTTTTTTATTGTGCCGAGCAAAGTTCAGGCGGTGCAGAAGCAAAGACGTTTTTCGTCATTTTTGTCCAACAGACTGTCCGGTGGAAGAATCGAGTCGATAACGCAGCCGAATAATAACAGAATAATTTTGTTTACAATAAAAACTATCAGTCAGCAGTTTTATCTTATTGCAAGACTTTGGGGAACGGCTTCCAACTTAATTTTGGCAAATTCGGATTTTATTATAGAAGATTTGGCAAATCGTTTTCCAAAGCGTGAGGAGTGGGTAGGCGACAAATTTATTATGCCGACTTCTGCGAATAATCAAAAAACTTTCAGCGTAAGAGAAACTGCGAGCAATAATATCAATGATGAACTTTTTTATTATTACAAAAATCGGCGTGATAAAAATGAATTTTCTGTTTTGCAAAAACGGCTTATTAACAAACTTAGCGGTAAACTGAATGATTTGAAAACATCAATCGAACATTTACAAAATGAACTTGATGATAATAAAATTGAAAAACTGCGCCGCTTAGGTGAATTAATTGTCGCAAATATTTACAAACTGAAAAAAGGCGATGAGCAAGCTGAAGTCGAAGATTATGAAACAGGCAAATCTGTTGTCATTCAATTGGATAAAAAATTGTCGCCGCAGGAAAACAGCAGACAGTATTTTAATAAATACAAAAAGCTTAAAGCGGCTTCTGTTCATAAACAAGAGAAACTTGAAGAAAGCAAAACCGCATACGATGATACGGAAAGTTTGCTGTCTCATGCTGAAGAAGCCGGAAGCTTGAATGAACTTTATGAACTTGCGGCATTAATCGGTGAAAATATCGGTGATAAAAAGACCGGTTCATACAGCGGCGCAGGGCGAAAATTTTTACTCAGTGGCGACTTTACGGCGTATGTTTCACGTTCATCCCGTGATGCAGATGTAATGCTCAAAACTGTGGCGCGCGGCAATGATTATTGGTTTCATATAAGAGACAATGCCGGAAGTCATGTAGTTGTAAAGAATAAGGGAAATGTTGAACTGCCGAATAAAACCAGACTTGAAGCCGCAATGCTTGCACTGCATTTCAGCAAGTCGCGCAATGAAACGGAAGGCGATATTTATTTCACAAGAGTAAAATATCTTCATAAACCTAACACAAAAACGCCCGGACTTGTGTTTCCTACTCAGGAAAAAAATATAAAAATAAAGAAGCTACCGGACGTAATTCAACGATTATTGAATTAAAATGTAAATGAACAAAAATTGACAAATAAATATTTATTTTATAGGATATGTAATTTTTACGAGTGTCAATTTTTTAAACAAAGAGGGTATGTTTATGGAAGAAACTAGTGAAAAATTCTTTAGCGTCAAAAAAGTTTTGTTTGTTCTCTTATGTGCTGTGGTTGTTTTTGCAGTTCTGTTTTTTGCAAATTTAATATTCAGGCTGAAAAGTCATGAATTGCTGACCCAAACAGCGCAGATTGAAAGACTTGAATTTGAATCGAAACTGAAAAGTGAGATGGAGTGATACAATAAAAGTGCAGTGCCTAAATAGCCGAAAAACTAAGGAGCATGGCAATGAAAAGGTACGACCAAAATTTCAAGGACGAGGCTTTGAAGCTCTCGGACGACATCGGAATCAAAAAAGCTTGCGAGCAGC
>JBNMHA010000118.1:0-7157 GCA_050872545.1 Spirochaetales bacterium
ATGTTGAGCTGCAGGTCAATCCAGATAAACTGGCTATGCCGGAGTTCAAGGCCCTCTGGAACCGCATTAGTCCGAAATCTGTATATGTGGTCGATTTTGACACAGATGAACTTGTTGACAAGGCGATTGTTTCCATCAACCGAAATCTCCATGTGCCAAAGATCTACTTCAAGGTTGAAACTGGCGCAATGGATGAGATCAAGTCAAAGGACTCGCTTCTTGACGGAAGTGCATTCTCGAAGTCAAAGTCATCTACTTATGACAGCAGCAAGCAAATCCGCATGGGCAGCAGCGTGAAGTATGATCTGATCGGCAAGCTGGTCGGAGAGACAGGCTTGACGCGAAAGGCAGTCGTTGCAATTCTGACCGGCATTGAGAAATCCGTTTTTGAGCAGTTCAAGTTCAATCCGGAAGAGTTCATTATCAAAGCAGCCGCCTTGATCAATGACGAAAAAGCAACTGCAATCATTCAGCACATCACCTACAACGTGCTGGATGAACATTACGACACGGACATTTTTACCGAACCGACCATCAAGGGTAAGCTTGGAACGAACGCGATGAAAGCGCAGCGGCATCTATACGATCATATCGTGTATGATTCCACAAACGAGCGTGATTTTGCCACCGATTTGGACACCAACACAGATGTTGCGGTTTATGTGAAGTTGCCGGACAGCTTCTATATCGCAACACCAGTCGGACATTATAATCCAGACTGGGCGATTGCCTTCTATGAAGGCACAGTCAAGCACATCTACTTTGTTGCTGAGACGAAAGGCTCCATGGAATCGATGCAGCTCCGGCTCATTGAAGAATCAAAAATTCACTGCGCAAGAGAGCATTTCAAGGCGATCAGCAATGGGAATGTGGTCTATGATGTGGTGGATAGCTACCGGACATTGCTTGATAAGGTTATGAAGTAGTTTGCAGTTATCAGTTAAAAGTTATCAGAAATTAAAACTGATAACTACACAAAGTTAGGAGAATTTATTAAATGAAAATATTTAACAATACAACGGAAATAGTCCGTGATGATATGGCATCTACCATCGGCAAAGGCAGTAAAGTTTCTATTGCTGCGGCTTGCTTTTCTATGTACGCTTATAAAGAATTAAAAAAGCAACTGGAATCAATAGATGAATGCCGTTTCATATTTACCTCACCTACTTTCGTAACAGAGAAAACCGAGAAGCAAAAACGTGAATTTTACATACCGAGATTAAATCGTGAAAATAGCCTCTACGGAACAGAATTTGAGATTAAGCTACGCAATGAAATGAATCAAAAAGCCATTGCCTCAGGTGGCGACTATTGTGATTATTACATAACTGGGAATAAAGAGATATAATCGAAAATTTGAATTAGTACAGGAAAATTCAAAGTGAATAATAAGCGACTGTCTTATAATTTTAGGACAACCGCTGTTTTATTAACTAAAAAGCACAATCAATTACACTGATAATCCAAACGTTTCTTCACAGCCAAGCATTATATTCATACATTGAACAGCTGCACCTGATGCACCTTTGCCCAAATTGTCAAAACATGAAGAAATGCTGATTCGTTCATCATTGCCGCCGACATAAATTTCCATGAAATCAAAACCTGCCAATTTATTAGCCGGTAAAAATCCGTCTTCCGTACCGTTTTCCGCAAACGGCATAACTCTGACCATAGCAGAACCTTTGTAATATTCAGCAAGAGCCGCATGAACATCTTTTGCAGCTGTTTTCTTTGCCAGAAGTCCTGTCTGCAACGGTATATTTACAATCATTCCGCAGTAATAATCGCATACGAATGGCTGAAAATTAGGCTTTGCTTTAAGTCCGGGAATAATCTGCATTTCTTTCAGATGTTTGTGCATCTGTCCCATTGCATACAAACGCGGCGCATCGAAAGCCTTTTCACGATCGGCACTTTCGTACAGCGCAATCGCTTTTTTCCCAGCTCCCGAATAACCGGAAACGGCATTACACGCAAACGGATAATCACTCGGTGCAATTCCAAGTTTTATCAACGGATAAACAATTGACATAAAACCGCTGGCATAGCAACCCGGCACTGCAATTCGTTTGCCGTCGGCTATAGACTCTCGGTGCCACTTCGACAGCTCCGGAAAACCGTAAGCCCAATCAGGTAAAGTTCTGTGTGCGGTAGAAGCATCTATAATGCGGACATTCGGATTTTCCACAAGCGACACTGCTTCAATTGCGGCAGAATCAGGCAAACATAGGAAAGTAATGTCCGATTCATTTATAAATTTCTTTCTGATTTCAATATCTTTTCTTTGTTCTGAAGGGATTTTCAGCAATTCTATATCGCTGCGGTTTTGGAAACGTTCAAAAATTCGCAGTCCGGTTGTTCCTTCGCTTCCGTCAATAAAAACTTTTGTCATATCAGCACTCTTATAATAAAAAAATATTGAGGTACACTACTCTTAAAACAAGGCAAAATCAACACATTTGATAAAAAAAGATGGTGATGTTCTAGAAATTAAAAATTCGGTGGTTGAGCAAGTCATAAACTTTAGTTTTTGACTATGTCGAAACCACCGTATGTAGTGTACTTGGTCATTTCGGCAGATGCTCAATGCCCTCTAAGACTTAAACTTATTAGACAGACAATGACAGTTTTTTTGTAACCGCTGCTTTTTACTGTTTTAAAAATTCATCATGCTGCCGATTTCTTTTCTCATGTCACACAAATATTTTTGGCTGCATTCTTTGCACGAGCTTACATCACGGTCTTTGCAGCAAAAACAAATCGGACATTCGCTTACATGAACAAAACGTTTTAATGAAGTGCAGCCTTCGCACCTTAATTCACTTTGTTCTGCATCAACTCCCAGTTGTTCCGAAATTTTCCTGCTAAGCTGTGGGGCATCATCTAACTGACGGTAAAAAAGTCTGCACTCGGCACAACATTTTCCACAGATTCCTTCCAATTCCACATCATGCAAATTTGCAGAAACTCCGAGAATTTTCAAATCATCTTTCAAACATTGTCTCCGGACAATTCGGAAAGTTTGTCGATATTAGTGGAAACAGTTTCCATAATTTCATAGAAATTACCGTAAACTTCGCTTACATTATTCAAATCATCTATTACGATATTTCCCTTATCATTAATCTGGTTAATTCTTTCAATCAAGTCACTTACCATCGGAGTAACTTTCTCTACTTCAACAGCTGTCTGTTCGGAAAGTTTATCGACTTCATGCGCAACTATCGCAAATCCGGCACCGATTTCTCCGGCACGGGCAGCTTCTATTGAGGCATTTACAGACAACAAGTGAGTTTGATCTGAAATATCAGTAATGGCAGAAACAATCGGCGTAAAGTTTTCCGCAACTTTAAGCAAATCATCGTTAGAAATTTTAACATTACCCATTGCGTCTTTTGTTAATGAGAATGAGTTGTTTATTTCCGCAAAAATCGCTTTGATTTTATCTACATCATCTTTAATCTTTGAAAGAGTTGAATTTAATTTTGTCACCCAAACGCCTCTTTCATTAAGTTCCTTTCGCAAATGCTGTTCAATTGTAAACACGCAGTTATCTTTGGTATTAATTCCGAGAACAATAGCTTTTGCCATATCTTCACATGTGCCGTAACCGCAGTGACCGCAATTCAAAAAGTCTTTCTCGGTAACTTTTCCCATTTTCTTATAAGTGTCTTCAAGCTCTTCCTGAGAAACAACAATTTCAGTATTTTTGTATGATTTTCTTGAATATCTTCTTTCAAACGGATTATTTTCCACTTCCTGAATCAGTTTGGCACGCTGTTTCATAAAACTATTTACCGAACCAAATTTTTTCTGCTGCTCTTCAACTCTTCTGTTCAATACATCATCGGCTTCATCCTGCGACAAAGTATTCAGCGCAGCCGGTCCGAAACAGCAGCCTTTTTCGCAATTCAAAATGTCTACAATCAGCGGAACTGTTTTATTTGTGCGAATATTGTTTGATAATTCAGCAAGATATTCGGAATAAATAATCGGACCTTCTATTTTTCGCACTTTAGTTTGCGGCATATCCAAATCACGCATTACGGTTTCTTTCAATCCGCCCGGACGACAAAAAACAACTGCACGTTCTGCATCAAAACTATCGAAATCGCCGTCTGCAAATGTTCCTAAATCGAAACCTTTGGAAGCAATATAACGTTCTAAGCTTTTGAACGTAAGATTGTAGTTAATATAATTATTTGTATTCGGGTCTTTAAATTCGGCACTTTTTGCAATACAAGGTCCTAAGAAGGCGATTTCGCCGGTAAAACCTTTAAAATCACGCAGATAACGAGCCATTGCCATTGCAGGACTGTCTACCGGCGCAAGGTACTTCAATAAGTCTTGACGATAAAGTTCCAAGTAGCGGACAACTGCCGGACAAGGTTGAGAAATCACGCATTTAGGTTTGTTTTCTCTGATGTATTCTTCATACTTTATTACAGTAAGTTCCGCACCAAAGCTTACATCATACACAAAGTCGGCTTTAAGCTGTTTTTTAAGAAATGTAATTATCTTTTTATAGTCATCGCCCCAAGAAGCTGCGACGGAAGGTGCTACAATAAATGCAACCTCTTTATGAGAAGTGGAAACAAATTCTTCAAAATCATCAACAAAGTATCTGGCTTTGTGGTCGCAGGCTTCGATGCATTGCCCGCAAAAAATACATCCTTCCGAAACAACTGAAACATGTTCATTACTTGATGCATCATTACACAATTTTACCGGACACACATCAATGCATTTGTGACAATTAACGCATTTTTCAGGATCTATTTTCACCAACTCCATATTTTCCACCCTTGTTATCAATATCTTGTTTATATAAATTGTCTTACTCGGCTGCCCTAAAGGCAGCACTATTAATAGAATAAATAGCTATCGTTAATCATCGTCAAAAAAAGCTAATAATCAACTAAAAACATTATAAAAAAATTATTGCGGTATTTTTTCACAATTTTTGACCAAGTTCAGATTCCGCATAAAGTAAACATTGCCGAATTAAATAAAAAAACGCCGAAACTGTTGATACAAATTCCGACGCTTTAAGCTTTCATTAAAAATATTTACTGTCCGAGTTACACATCAAGATTTTTTACATACTGCGCGTTCTTTTCTATAAACTCGCGTCTTGGTTCAACTTCCGAGCCCATCAGCATTGAAATTACTTCATCCGCTGTATATTCATCAGACAAAGTTACCTTTATGATGTTTCTTGTTTCCGGATTCATTGTAGTTTCCCACAGTTGATCCGGGTTCATCTCTCCCAAACCTTTATAACGCTGAACTTCAATCGATTTGTCAACTTTATCAGCCGCAATGTTGTTCTCAGAAATAACTTTCTTCATTATTGAATCTTTTTCTTCATCTGAATACGCATAATGAATGTCTTTAGGTTTGCTTTTGTAAACAATTCTGTACAACGGAGGACATGCCAAATAAACGTGACCGCGTTCTATCAGCCCTTTCATGTAGCGATAGAAAAATGTCAGAAGCAACGTTCTGATATGCGATCCATCGACATCGGCATCTGCCATAATGATAATTTTTCCGTAACGTAGTTTTGAATAATCAAGTTTTTCTCCGACACCGATTCCGATAGCCTGAATTACCGGATACAGCTTGTCATTTTCCACTACACGCGACTCACCGCTTTTTTCTACATTAAGCATTTTTCCCCACAAAGACAAAATGGCCTGAGTTTTTCTGTCACGCCCTTGCTTTGCAGAACCGCCCGCAGAATCACCCTCAACTAAGTAAATCTCTGTATTTTCCGGGTTTTTATCGGAACAATCTGCAAGTTTTCCCGGCAGCCCAAGTGAATCCATCGCATTTTTTCGTCTGGTAGCTTCTCGCGCACGTCGTGCGGCACAGCGAGCTTCATACGCTACAATACTTTTTTGAATTATCTGCTTTGCAATAGCCGGATATTGGTCAAAATAGTTTGAAAGTTCGTTGTAAACAGTCGAATCTACAAGCCCTTTAACATCATTATTTCCCAATTTTGTTTTCGTCTGACCTTCAAACTGCGGATTTTTAATCTTTAGAGAAATTATTGCGGTTAAACCTTCACGAACATCATCACCTTCAAGCTTTTCGCAATTTTTTGTCTGCTGTTTAAGCTTTATCATCTGATCGTTAAAAACGCGTGTCAATGCAGTTTTAAAACCGGTTAAATGAGTTCCGCCTTCGTGAGTGTTGATATTATTTACAAATGAGAAAACTTTTTCCTCATAGGAATCAGAATAAGCCATAGCAATTTCGATGATAGAATCTTCTTTTTCAGACTGAATGAAAATCGTATCGTGAAGCGGCTTTTTTGTTCTGTTTAAGAAATCTACAAATGAAACAATTCCGCCCTCGTAATAAAAATCAACGCTTTTAGCCTTGCCTTCATCTTCACTTACACGCTGGTCTTCCAAATGAATGCGAATTCCTTTGTTCAGGAAAGACAACTCTCTTAGTCTGCGCGACAGAACTTCGTAACTCGGAACTGTTTCTGTAAATATTTGTGCGTCAGGCTTCCACCAAACTGTAGTACCTGTAGTATCGGCATCACCTATTATTTCCAGTCCGCTTGTACAAACACCGCGTGAAAATGTCTGTCTGTATCTTTTCCCATTTCGGCAAACCGTTACACTACAGCTTTCAGACAATGCATTTACTACACTCGCCCCTACTCCGTGAAGTCCGCCGGAAACTTTGTAATTGTCGTTGTTAAACTTTCCGCCAGCGTTAAGCTTTGTATAAACAAGCTCCACTCCGGAAAGTCCGGTAGCTTTATGAATATCTACCGGAATACCGCGCCCGTCATCGCTTACTTCAAAAGAATTGTCTTCTTTTATGATTACGCAAATATTCTTACAATAACCAGCCAATGCTTCATCCACCGCATTATCAACAATCTCATAAACAAGATGATGCAGACCGTCGATTCCTGTAGAACCGATGTACATTCCCGGACGTGCACGAACATGCTCTATTCCGTCTAATGCCTGAAGATTGGAAGAATCATAATGTGATGACATATTTTATTCCTGTTTTTTAATTTTATTGTAAATAAAAAAATCAGCTGCGGTTATCAAAAAACAGCAGCCGAAAATTTTTGCTAATATATGAAAATACACGGTAAAAGTCAAGGTCAGTGC
>JBNMHA010000119.1:0-7135 GCA_050872545.1 Spirochaetales bacterium
AATACGCATTTTCCTTTAGCTGTCGTGGTTTTCGCATAAGCACCTCCACTAAGCTTTAATGCGTTTTGGTGTCATTTTTAACTACAAGATTAAGAATACTTTACATATTTTTACATTTTTTCTTTGTAAGAAAGAAATTGGAGGCGTTTCAGAAGGTGTATTGTTTTCTGAAATAAGGTGGAAAATGCATAATTTTTGCCGGTGTCAGACCCTTATTCGCTTTTGGGATTAATAGAAATTTTCTGTTCGGTTACTAGCTAAGGGACAGGTCTTAATACTGAAATGGAATATAGGTCTGACACCAAGTTACACGCAAT
Organism: Spirochaetales bacterium; assembly: GCA_050872545.1. Taxonomy (GTDB): domain Bacteria; phylum Spirochaetota; class GWE2-31-10; order GWE2-31-10; family GWE2-31-10; genus RGIG8597. The sequence continues at coordinate 318 of JBNMHA010000119.1, forward strand.
ACAAGGGACAGGCCCTAATCCCAAAACAGTATACAGACCTGTCCCTTTGGATATTCCCACATCCGACCAAATTTACTTGCATTCTAAAACATAAGGGTCTGTCCCCAAGTTAAGCTTTTATTCATTCCGCAATTTTTCTTCGGACTTTTTCATTATTTCATCGTAATGTTCAATTTTATATTTTAATCGATCAGCACCTTTCTGCATTACCTCTATTCTTGATAAAAGAGCCTCATATTCTTCTGTCAATATAGCTTTTCTTGCTTCCTGAGTTGCTGTTCCCTGCGAAAAAAGCGACACGTATTCTACAAGAGATTCGATTGAGACCATTGCACCGCGCATACATTTGATGAATTCTACCCAATTCAAATCTTTTTCCTTATAATCACGGATTCCGCTTGCCGTGCGAGTTACCGGCGGAACAAGCCCGATTCTTTCATAATAACGCAGTGTAGCTGTACTCAAATCATATTTCTTTGCAACTTCGGCAATTGTCATTTTATTCCTCCAAACTCTCGGTTAAAAAAATTACAGCCTATACTAATACTTTGAGTCTACTCCAAGTCAAGGCTATTCGGCTGAATTTATTTGCATATACAGAACTTATTTTATAATATGCGCAACAAATCGAAATTGTGATAATTTACGATTTTGTTTAGTGAAAAAAGGTGGTACTTTATAATGAAGAATTTAAAAATCAGACTTCCTGTATATTTTGTAGGACTTTTCATTATGACAATCGGAGTGGCATTGTCTGTTAAATCTAATCTTGGAGTTTCTCCGGTAAGTACAATTCCGTACACAATGACATGCGTGTGGGGAATCGAAATGGGCAATGCGACTATTATATTTCATGGCATACTTGTGTTAATTTAGCTGCTTATTCTGCGAAAGGATTTCAGCCCGCTGATTTTTCTCCAAATCCCGGTCGGAATTGTATTCGGGAAATTTACTACATTGTGCAATTATCTTGTTTCATTTCTTCCTGAAATACAAAATATTCCGTTCAGATTAATAATGATCGCCGCAAGCTGCTTTCTTGTTGCATTGGGAATTTTTTTGTATGTTCCCGTAAATATTGTTCCTCTTGCTGGAGAAGGTTGTATGGGAGCGATTTCGCAAATTACTGGAATTGCATTTTCAAAAGTAAAAGTTTCGTTTGACTGCTCAATGGTACTTATATCTACAGCAACATGCCTTATTGCGCTGCACGGATTTGCGAGTGTTGGTGCCGGAACAGTAATTGCGGCAGTCCTTGTCGGCGTGATTTTAGGCTTTATGGTAAGAAATTTTGGTGAAGTTCGCGACCGTGTTCTTGCAAACGCATAATTGCCTGAAAAATCGTCCAATTGCATAAAAAAAATTACAGAAAAAAAACTTGACTTAGAGCTTGCTCCAAATTGTAGGCTTGCGTTGTCGATGCAAAATACAACAAATTATCGACATATAAATCAATTTGGAGGAAAACATGAAAAGATTTTTTGGCGTAATTATGGCGGCGGCAGTTATTGCAGGAGGTTCGGTTATGTTCGCACAGACAAAAACTGAAACGTCGGGCTATCCTTCAGAAAAATCAGTTATGAAGGATTTGAAAAAAGAAAAGGGAACAATTTTTCCGCTTGGCGGTCCGAATGTGAATTACGAAAAATATTTCACAGGAAGAACTTTTATTTGTCCTATGGCAAACGACAGCATAAGCATTTCAAACGTAACTTTTACAAAAGGCGCGCACACTTTCTGGCACGTTCATCATGGCTCATGTCAAATTCTTGTAACGGAAGCCGGACGCGGATTCTATCAGATTTGGGGCGAAAAACCTGTTGAGTTAAAGCCCGGCGTGGTTGCAACAATTCCAGAAGGCGTAAAGCACTGGCACGGAGCCGCACCGAATGCGACAATGCAGCACCTTTCCGTAATGCAAAGAAACCCCGAAGTTTCAACAGAATGGCTTGAAGAAGTTGACCCTGCGGAATATGCGAAACTGGGAAAATAAACAGTTTGGTAAAAATGCAGTCGGAGGATTAAATGAAAAGAATCTTTTTGGCAGTTTTATCGATTCTTACAACATTTTCAGTATGCTGTGTGACACAAAATGTTGATGAACCGAAAAAAGACAATTCGACAGAACAAGTCAGAATTATTGGCGCAAATCAAACATTTAACGCACAAATAAACCGCACAGAACTTTCCGGACAAATGCTCGACCGACTTCCGCTTGAACTTGATATGACAAAACTTTATTCGTTCTTGATTTATGGTGATCGTGCAATTGATGTTTCGGGTGTAAAAGGTTTTCGCGATGGCCTCAAAAAAGGTGACATTACTTATTGCACTTACGGCTACCTGATAATTTTGACTGAAGACCAGCCGGTCGGACAATCGTCAAGATTTATCAAAGTCGGACAGATTGACAATGCAGATATTCCAAAGCTAAGCGCAATTAAGCCCGGCGGAAAAATCAGAATTGAAAGGAAATGATTTAGGAGGCATTTATAATGAAGAAACTTTTACTTATATTTTTTATCGGAGGAATGATTATGACACAAGCAAATGCAAAAACTCTTGTAGCGTACTTTTCAGCAACAGGAAGTACAGAACGTTTGGCGAAAACTACAGCAAAAGCGTTGAATGCGGATATTTTTGAAATAGTTCCGGCGCAGAAATATACATCAGCAGATCTTGATTGGACAGATAAAAAAAGCCGTTCGACAATCGAGTGCAATGATCCGTCATCACGCCCTGCAATTGCGGAAAAAACAGATTTGGCAGCTTATGACACTGTGGTTGTGGAATTTCCTATTTGGTGGTACAACGCACCTAAAATAATTTATACATTTATGGAAAGCTATGATTTCACAGGTAAGAAAATAGTTTTGCTTTGTACTTCCGGCGGAAGCGGACTTGGCAGAACAACAGATGACCTTAAAAAAGTTACAACTTCTGGCGCACAATTTTTGGGCGGAAAGAAATTCAGTTCTGCAGCAGGTGAGGGAGAAATCAAAAAATATTTTGACAGTATACTCAAATAATACGGCAGATATTTTCAGGAGGCTTATTTAATGAAGAAATCGATAATTTCAGCAATGGTGATTCTTGCAGCTGTATCATTATGCTGGGCTGCACCAAAGTCAGACAAAAGCAGCGGAGGAAAATTGAAAATGGATTCATCACTTTTTAAAACGGATGCGGAATTTATGCAAACATTCCGCAATTTCTCGGATACGGAAGTACCTGCGTATGCAAAGGGCAAAGTTGAAGAAAAGGAACGAAACCTTGCTGTTCTTGCGGCGTTGCTCGGCGTTCAGGGGAAAGAGGAGTTTGAGGTTGTACTGGACAAAGCTCTTACTTCCGGCAGCATAACAGCTGTTGAGGCAAAAGAAGTTATTTATCAGGCAACGGCTTATCTTGGATTCGGAAAAGTTCGCCCATTCCTTGATTCGGCAAATAAAGTTATGAAAGCGCACGGAATAAAATTGCCGCTTGAAAATCAGAAAACTGTAAATGATGAAGCTGACGGCGAAAATTCAAGATTGCGTGCCGGAAATCAAAAACAGATTGATTTCTTTGGAGAAAGAATTCGTGAATCTTGGTTAAGCGGTGACGAAAGCAGTCGGATAATCAGTTATTGGCTTGCCGATAATTGTTTTGGCGACTATTACACACGAACAGGACTTACCGACCTCCAGCGTGAGCTTATTACATTCTGCTTTCTTGCAAGTCAGGGCGGATGCGAACCTCAATTGGCAAGTCATGCAAAAGCAAATATCAATCTAGGCAACGGAAAGGAATACTTGATTGCGGTTGTGAGCCAGATTCTTCCATATATTGGTTATCCGCGCAGTTTGAACGCTGTCAGAATTGTGAATGAGGCTGAATAAAATTTACAGAGTTTATGGCGCAGCGCATATTGTGACTGTGCCGAACTCTCCGCTTTTTACCAAAAAGAGAATAAGTTACTTTTAACTTTTGCTGCTTTTCCGATAACGTTTACGGTTGCCTACCGAAACGCCTAAATTCTAACAATAAAAGAAGATAAAGAAAATGTCTGATGTACGTAGATTTGACATGATTAACAGTTCAATTTGGAAAACGATTCCGCTTTTTGCGCTACCTGTTGCAGCGACTGCAATTTTGGAGCAGCTGTTTAATGCTTCCGACATTGCGATAGTGGGGAATTTTACAGGCGCGCAAAAAACTGCTGCTGTGGCGGCGGTTGGGGCAAACAGTGCGATTATAGCTCTTGTTGTGAATCTTTTTGTTGGAATTGCGCTTGGTGCGAATGTCGTAATTGCAAATGCTGTCGGCCGCAAGGACGATGAGTCGGTGCGGAAAGCAGTTCATACTTCTATAGTTGTGTCTGTTTTTGGCGGAATTCTTGTCGGCGTGCTCGGAGAGATTTTTGCCACACCGATTCTTAGGCTTCTTAATGTGCCGGACGATGTTTTTCCGCTTGCTCTTGTGTATCTTAGAATTTATCTGCTCGGGCTTCCGGTTATTCTTTTGTATAACTTCGAGGCTGCGATTTTTAGAAGCATTGGCGATACTAGAACACCGCTTGTTGCACTTGTTATTTCCGGTGTTCTTAATGTTGCTTTGAATCTGTTTTTTGTTGTGGTTTTGAAGATGACTGTAAACGGTGTTGCGATTGCGACTGTAATTTCAAATGCTGTGAGTGCGCTTATTCTTTTCAGACAGCTTTTGAAGTCAAATCAGGTTGTCCGTGTGGATTTCAAAAAATTGCGTGTGGATTCAGCAATTCTGGCGCAGATTCTAAGAATCGGACTGCCTGCCGGGATTCAGAGCTCGGTTTTTGCCATATCGAACATTGTGATTCAGGCGGCGATAAACAGTCTTGGAACTGTCATTATGGCGGCTTACAACATCGAGATTATAACTTATTATATTTTGAACTCATTCGCTCAAGCCTGTACGACATTTGTTGGGCAGAACTTTGGTGCGGGAAAGATGAATAGGTGCAAAAAAACTCTTGCATTGTGTCTTGCGGAAGGCGGTATTGTTCTTGCGGTTGCTATTGCAGCAGTGCTTGTTTTTGGAAAGAATTTGCTTTCGCTTTTTAACAGTGATCCAGAGGTTGTAAAGGCAGGCTATATCCGGCTTATGTTTGCGATGGCTTCACATTCTTTCAGTCTGTTCTACGAGGTAATGTCGGGTTATCTGCGCGGATTCGGGATTTCTCTTGTTCCAGCGATTCTCACTATGATTGGTGTGTGCGGTGTCCGTATTGCTTGGATTGAGCTTGTGTTTCCGCAAAGTCATACATTTCAGACAATCATGACGGCGTATCCTTTAAGCCTTTCGACTACGGCTCTTCTTATTCTGATTGCCGTTATTTGCTGCCGTTCGGCTAGGCGATTTAAGACCGGTTTTTCTACTAATGTAAAGTAAATTAACTTTGGAGAAAACATGAAAAAGCTAACTTTTCAACTTTAACGACGCGGACATTTTTGAAAAACTTTTTAATTTTGTGAGGAAAAATATGGAATATCCAAATGGCTATGTTTTTGAATTGATGGAAAAGGGCGGCCCAACAGATTGCCGCGAGCCGTATTTTAAGGAAGCGTCTGCCGAAATGATTCGAGCGCGAACACTTTGCGCAAAGGCGAACGCTGTTCTGCCGGACAATCCCGAATACGTGAAATATCTTGAGGAGCTTTTCAACCGAAAACTGGACGACGTTCGGATTCTGACTCCGTTCATCTGCGACTTTGGAAACCGCGTAAAGTTCGGCAAGGGCGTTTTCATCAATCATTCGGCGATTTTGAGCGCGAGCGGCGGAATCGAGTTTGAGGACGGAGTAAGCATTGCCCCGGGCGTTCGGATTGCGACAATAAACCACGACTTCAACCAGCGGCACGCAATCTACACCTACGGCAAAGTCACAATCAAGAAAAACGCATGGATTGGAATGAACGTGACAATCGTTCCAGGCGTTACAATCGGCGAATATGCGGTAGTTGCGGCCGGTGCAGTCGTAACAAAAGACGTTCCGCCTTATGCGGTAGTCGGCGGCGTTCCTGCAAAAGTCATAAAAATGCAGAATCCAGCGGAGCAGCGGGAATAAAACATGAAAAAACTGATTTTTATTTTAGGAGTTTTGATGATGGCAAGTTTTGCAAACGCGAAGTCGATTGTGGTTTATTATTCAAAGACCGGCGAACAGTACGGCGTTGGCACGATTACGGAAGGAAATACTGCGAAGGTGGCGAATGAGATTGCCTCTCAGACTGGGGCGGACATTCTGGAGCTTAAGACGGTGAAAAAATATTCTGAAGGCTACAAGGCGACAACCGAAGAGGCGATGAAAGAAATGCGCACGAACGAGAGACCTGCACTTGCGGTTGAAATCCCAGACATGGCGCAGTATGACACGGTTTTTATCGGCTATCCAATCTGGTGGGGCGATGCTCCGATGTGCGTCTACACTTTTTTGGATGCAGTTGATTTGAGCGGAAAAACAATCCGTCCGTTCTGCACTCACGAAGGAAGCGGCGCGGCAGGAACTCAGGGCAAACTGAAAAAAGCCGAGCCGAACGCGACTGTTGAAAGCGTCCTTGCAATCCGTGGAACAACCGCCCAGAACAATGCGGCTGCCGTAAAAGAGCAAGTGAGCGAGTGGCTAGGGAAAATAGGGTTTTTGCGGGCGTTACCCTCGCTCTGTTTCGACAGATGCTATGATTTAGAAGTCTGGCAAAAAGTGGTACTCTGATTTGACGGAATCAGAGAGTCGGCGGAAGGTTCAGTTGAGCAGTGAAGAATCCGGCAACGCCGGAAAACTTCGATCGACAGATTAACCAAAA
>JBNMHA010000120.1:0-7132 GCA_050872545.1 Spirochaetales bacterium
CGTGCGACGACACGGGAATCTGCGACTTGGTAGAATTAAAAACCTTACGGTTGAATGAAGCGGTATTTGCCGATTTCATCGGCGAGGTAATGCAATTTTGTTTAAAGTTTTGAACATTGGTTGTTCATTCTGCAATTCGCCGTGCAAGCCGGCTGCGAAGTTTCGTTTTGGGTTCAAAGCGTGGTAAAAGTTAGGAAAGGGAAAACAGCTCTTTTAGCATGCCGCAGTTTTCCCTTTCCTATGACCTATCCCTTTCTTGGCAAGCTTAATAATTGGTCTGTGCCAGTTCATAATATTTTTGCAGCTGTTGGCTGCGCTGAATACAACTTTGTTTAAAGCTTTTAACATTAGTACTTCAAGCTGTATTTTGCGGAACAAGCGATTAGTGCGAATGCACTAATGAAGTATTTTCTACGAAAATACCGTAGTGTAAACAAGTCCGCAGTTAGAACTTTATTGTTGTTCAGAGAACAACGGATTTCAAGGGGATACTTTCTTTTTTGCGATGAAAAGAAAGTATCCCCTTATACCCCTGAAAGAAAAGAACGCTAACTTTTTTGTTCAAAGACACTTTGTCGAACAAGTCGGCGATAAGACTAAATTTTAAGGCAAAGTGCCTAAGCCTTACGATTCGCAAGAAACATCATCTGTCGTCAACAGATAAATTGCAGTATAAAAAAGGATTAAATATGTTATTCTCCGAATCGATTTTAGGAGTAGAAAATGACAGAAGTAACAGCTGCAATAATTAAAGATGACGACAAAATATTAATCTGCCAACGTCCTAAGGATAAAAAGTTTGCCGATATGTGGGAATTCCCCGGTGGAAAGATTGAGCCGGGCGAAACACTTGAGCAGTGCGTTATACGTGAATGCGCAGAGGAACTAAACGTTACGATTTCGATCGATAATTTTTTTGCGGATATTACGAAGAACGATTTGCATATAAGTTTCTTTTTGTGCCGTATTGAGCACGGAACATTAACGCTTAAAGAACATCAGGCGATGAAATGGATTACAAAGAAAGAACTTTCCGATTATACATTTTGTCCGGCAGATACTGACGTAGTAGATATGCTGAAAAAGTAAGTGCACTGCGCTTTGCAAATAAAAACGGACAGGTTTTAAGGCTGTCCGTTATAAAAACAAATTACTGTTACTGCATATTTTTCAGCAGTTCAATATTCCGCTGCAATTTTTCCAAATGAGACTGAAATTCTGCAAGCTTTTCTTTTTCCTTTTCAATTACTTCAGCAGGTGCTTTTGCCGTAAAGTTTTCATTATTCAATTTTGCCGATGTCTTTTCAAAATCTTTGCTGACCTTTCCGAGTTCTTTATTCAATCGTTCCAATTCAGCTTTTACATCGATAATTCCTTCCAGCGGCAGGAATACTTCACAGTACTCATTTGCGCCTGTAGCCGCACCGCGTGGTTTCGCAATATCGGCACCAACTTTTACCGATGCGCCTTTTGCCAGTGTCAAAAGTTCTTTTTCGTAAGCGGCACACAGTTCAATCACATCGTTGTCGGTTGTTTTTACAAGAATATCGAGTTTCTTTTCCAGCGGAACATTCATTTCGCCACGAATATTTCTGGCAAGGTAAAGAATATCAAAAAACTTTTGAGCCTTGCGTAAAGCCTCTGCATCCTCGAAACATTCCTTATATTCAGGATAATCTTCCGTCATTATTGATAATCCGTGTTCCGGCAGACTTTGGTACAATTCTTCGGTAATAAACGGCATTATTGGATGAAGCAGTTTAAGGAATTCTTTCAGTACGTAAATCAAGATTGAAAGCACCGCATTTTTTGCATTTTCATCACTGCCTAGCATTCTTGTCTTACTCAATTCTACATAATAATCGCAGAAATTTCCCCAGAAGAATGACTGCATTTCCTTAGCTGCGTCGTTAAAGCGTGCGCTGTCAAGTGCCTCATTTACATTTTTGATTGTTTTATTCAACTGTCCTAAAATCCACTTATCAAAAGTATCTTTCTCTATCGCTTCAATTTTTTCAGATGTAAAATTTTCAGGCAGGTTCATTAAAATGTATCGTGACGCATTCCATATCTTATTGGCAAATTTCGCACCGATTTCAAATGAATCAGTAATTTCTTTTTCGCCTTCCTTAGGGAATCCCAGTTTCAAGTTTTGATTAGGACTTACAATCGCTACCATTGTATAACGCAGCGCATCCGCACCGTGTCTGTCGATTACATCAAATGGATTGATTCCGTTTCCTAATGACTTAGACATTTTTCGCCCCTGTAAATCCATAACCATTCCGGTAAAGAAAACTCTGTTAAACGGAACGTCATTCATGAAGTACAAACCTGCCATAATCATACGAGCAACCCAGAAGAATATAATATCCGGCGCAGTTACGAGTGTTGATGTAGGATAAAATTTTGCCAAATCGCTTGTTTTTTCCGGCCAGCCTAGAGTAGAGAACGGCCACAGCCAAGAGCTGAACCAAGTATCAAGCACATCATCTTCTTGTTTCATTTCGGAACATCCGCAGCTTGGGCATTTTTCCGGAGTGTCTTCGGCAGCAGTCATTTTTCCGCAGCTTTTGCATGTATAAACAGGAATTCTGTGTCCCCACCACAATTGACGGCTAATGCACCAGTCTCTGATATTGTTCAGCCAGTTGTTGTAAACTTTTACCCAACGAGCCGGCAGAAATTCGATTTTTCCATTGGCAACAGCTTTCAGTGCCGGTTCTGCAAGTTCTTTCATTTTCACAAACCATTGGTCACTGTAGCGCGGCTCGATGATTGTACCACATCGATAACATTGACCTACTGCATGTTGGTGGTCTTCGATTTTTACAAGAAGTCCCATTTCATCAAGCGCAGCAACTACAGCCTTTCGGCATTCGTTTCTGTCCATTCCCCGAAATTTTTCCGGAACAAGCTCATTCATTGTTGCGTCGCCGTTCATAATGTTGATAAATTCCAGATTGTGACGCAAGCCCATTTCAAAGTCATTCGGATCATGTGCCGGAGTAATTTTTACGGCTCCTGTTCCGAATGCCGGGTCTACATAACTGTCAAAAATTGCCGGAATTTCTCTATTCATAAAAGGTAAAATGAAATGTTTGCCTCGATACTTTGCAAAGCGTTCGTCTGTATCGTTAAAAGCAACTGCCGTATCACCGAAAAGTGTTTCCGGGCGGGTTGTTGCTACTACAATGAATTCTCCCGATAGCTCTTTAATCGGATATTTGATGTGCCAAATTTTTCCGCTTCTGTTTTCATGATTTACTTCATCATCAGCCAATGCTGTGCCGCAGCGCGGACACCAATTTACAATGTACTTACTCTTATAAATCAAACCTTTGTCATAAAGTTCTATAAAAACTTTTTTAACCGCTTTGGAACGTTTTTCATCAAAAGTAAAAGCTTCATAGTTCCAATCGGCACTGCATCCCATTTTTCGCAACTGTGAAATTATTGACTGCTGATGTTTTTTTGCAGTAACCCAAACTCTGTTTACAAAATCTTCTCTTGTAAAATCTGTTCGTTTTTTCCCATCCTTTGCAAGTTCGCGCTCTACAACATTTTGAGTTGCGATTCCGGCATGGTCTGTGCCCGGAACCCACAAAGTTTCGTATCCCTGCATACGTTTATAACGTGCTAAAATATCCTGAATTGTATTATTTAGACCATGCCCCATGTGCAGTACACTTGTGACATTCGGCGGAGGAATTACCATTGTGAAAGTTTCTTTTTTCTTTCCGGCTTTCGGCGCAAATAAATTGTTTTTAAGCCAGTAATCGTACCATTTATCTTCAAAACTTTTAGGATTGTAAGTTTTTGCAAGTTCTAATTTCATCAGTGATTCCTTCTTTAAAATATATAAGATGGTGATTTTTAGCCTTATTCATATATTTTGTCAATGAAAGCAAAATTTTCAATTGTTACATTTTCTTTGTTGTGTTGATAAGATTTAATATTTCGGATATACTGCTAAGTAACTTCCAAATTTTTTTAATATAAGGAGACCGAAGATGAAAAAGATTTTAATCCCTTTCTTTTTGCTTTTTGCGTTTTTTTGCCGGGCTGATGAAATTCATTTAAAAACCGGCGCAGTAGTAAACGGAACAATAGTTGATGAGACAGACACTTCATATTTTATAAGAAATGAAAGCGGAACTCTCGAAGTTATTAAGGAAAATGTTAATGTGGTAAAGAAAGATGTTGATTTTTCTGTTCCCGAGGAAACAACCAAAGCGCAGCCAGTAGTTGTGCAGAATAATGCAAGTCCTTCTGTTAATTACAGAGATTTTAAGAACGACCCGAATTACTTTGCATATCGTCACTACTTTTTTATCGGACTGGGCTTTTTGATTCCCGGACTGGTTCTTACCGTATCACCGTTGCTTGCAACTCCGAGTGTTGTAAATTCTATGCTTCAATACAATACCGAAGAAAACTATGATTTTTATGAAGGAAGAAGTTATATTTATTGGACTTCATTTTATTTCAGCTGTATCGGAGTCGGTGTTCTTTTAGATTTGATTTCTATTCCTATGTTTTGTCTTGCGAACAAATATTATCAAAAGGTATTGAATAAATATCGCATAGGTTTAGATGTTCGTGATGATAACCTTGAAATAAGTATGAATGTAGCATTCTAATGCAGGAGGAAAAATTATGAAGAAAACAATTTTTATTGCAGCGATATTAATGACTTGCTTTTGCTGTGCGTTTGCGGCAAATACATCTTTCAGAATGTCCGACGGAACAAAAGTCAGCGGTAAAATTATAAGCGTTACCGACAATACTTATGCAGTAGAAACAGAAAGCGGAATTGTCACTCTTAACAAAAACGAGATTCGGCGCATAAAAGGTGAGACTACTCCCGATTTTCGTGCCAATTTGCCTCTGAAAAGCAGCGTGGATTATAGTGCTTATAAAAGAAATTTTAAAATCGGACTCGGCTTTTTTATTCCGGGAACAGTTCTTATGGCAACACCTATTATATTTTTTACCGGTGTTGCGGTTTGGGGATTTATGGATTACAATTCTGCGACAACAGACAGCGACAGAGCTAAAATCGCCAGTGGTCTTTCCTGCTATTTTCTAAGTATCGGACTCGGACTGATTTTTGAATTGATTTCAATTCCGTTTTTTATTACGGCAGACAGACACTACAAACGCGCAATGGAACAATGCAAAGTTTCTTTTGATGCCGGATTCTCAAATGAGTCGCTGAAGATGGCGATGAATGTGTCGTTCTGATTACTTATTGAACAAAAAATTTTAATGTACTGCCAAGGATTGCGAAAAATCAGGCAGTACATTTTTTTTATTGCAGAGCTGATTTTAATTTGTCCGGAACTTTATCCCAGAAGCGACGAAGAACTTTATCTCTTGCATCTAGCGGTACTTGCGGATTAGAAAGTTTTAGTGATACCGGAAGCTTCTCTGCGATTGATGCCGAATTATAACCAGCAGTATTTATCTCATTTGCCAAAATATCGGCGTATCCGGCATTATCAATCGCTGTCGGCATTTTTTTGAAAACTGCTTTCAGCGGCAGCAAATCGTAGCCGAAGTCTGTAATATATTCATTTACAATCGTATCTAAAAATTCTGTCGCAGCGGTGCGTTCTGCTTCAAACGAAAACAAAGTTTTTTTATTTTCAATAAACCAAAAGATTTTCACGGTAAAATCTGACGCTTTTTTGTGCTGCATGAGAAAACCGGCAAATAAATACGCTTTTAACAGTTTCAAAAAACAATGACAGTTGTTCTTTTGCATTCCCGGCAAAACAAGTGCGATTGTTCGGTTTTCTTCCGATACAAGGCAGTGCTTCCATTTTCCGATAAGCGGAATATTTTTTAAATCAGCGTTCAACAGCTGCCACTTTGTTTCTTTTCCAGTCTGAAAACTTATTGCGCCGGCATAAGAGAGTCTGTCTGTTTGCACGATAATTTCCTCACTTTCTTCCTTTAATAAGGCAAACATACTGCTAATTGATTCGGAATATTTCTCGTTCAGCAAATCACCGAAAACAGTCTCCGGAAAAAAGCCGTCTGCTTGTACATTATGAAATTTTTGCTGTTCATAATCAGAATAATTTTTTCCGCAGAGGTATTGCCAATGCAATTCTTCGGCTGTGGCAAAATCGTAATAACTGTCTTCTCCTGCAAAATCTTCGCATTCTCTGTCGTAACGAGAATCTTTTTCCAGAAAATCAACATCTCTGCCGATTAAGAGTGTATTTCTTATTCGTTCTTCCGCCGGATTTTTCAGAAATAATTCCAAATTATACAATGAAATCTCAGTGAGATTTTTTTGCGTACTATTACTAATAGGCGTTTCAAACGAGTTTAAATTTTTTTGCAGCTGTTCTGCTGTTATTTCCGGCAAAATTTTATCTTTAGCATTATCACCGAATAATTTTTTGCAGAGTTCTGTATATGAGATTTCAGGATAATTGCTGTTTACTTTCTTGTAATTGTTTGTTTTCTCATTATTTGCGGCAAGATACGCATATCCGATTTTACGTCGTTTATCATTTCGGCAGCCAAAAATATCATTTGCGGTAGACTGCGCTGAAATATTATCAAGCGGAATTTTTAAATTATCGTAGCTTTCCCAAAGAATATCTGTCTGTGCAATTTGGAAATTGCTGCACCATTTTCTTACCTCACGCAGCAATTGCGTAAGCACAGGCGACGGATATTGCTCTTGATCTTTCGCCAAATCCAGTGATACATAAGACAAATAAAGTTTGCTGCGTGCAGCCGCCAGAAGTTCCAAAAATAAGTAGCTGTCATTCTCGCTGTTTGTTAGGTCGCCTTGCAGCTTTTTAGCGTTACGCAGATCAAGAGTCGATTTATCACTGTGACGCGGAAAGTTTTTTTCACCAGGCCCCATTATATAAACAATTTTAAACGGAACCGGCTTCATCGGTGTCATTGCCGAAATCGTAATTCCTCCGGTAAGGTAACGTCCGCGGCGAACCGGCATTTCGCTGATATGTGTCTGTAGAAATGACAAAATGTAAATCATATCCCATTTTCGTTTTTCACCGGTTTCGGTGTTTTCAAACAGTGTATCAAAACGTTCCAGTGAGTTTAAAAGCTGTTCAAGATTATGCTTTACCGGCATTTCTTC
>JBNMHA010000121.1:0-7117 GCA_050872545.1 Spirochaetales bacterium
ATGTGTATGTAGCCGACAGCGACCGTGTCTTTGACCTAGAAATGCAGACTACGGATCAGAAGAACTTAGGCTGCCGAATGCGCTACTATCAGTGCATGATTGACGCCGAACTGCTGGAAAAAGGCGCAGATTTCAATGACTTGAAAGAATCAAATATTATTTTCATCTGCACGTTTGACCCATTTTACAAGGGCTTGCCGCAGTACACTTTTTCCAACAGCTGCGATGAGTTACCCGACTTGAAACTTGATGACAAATGCCGCAAAATTGCCTACAATGTTACTGCATTTGAAAAAGTGAATGATGAAAAGATTCGCAAATTATTAGAATTTATCTCAACTGGTAAAAGCAAAACATCGCTAACGGACAAAATCTGTAAGGAACTGCACCGAGTTCATGGCAATGAAGAATGGAGGGCTGAATATATGACACTGCAAATGTTAAAACAAGAGACTTACAACATAGGCTTTGCTGCCGGCGAAGAACAAGGAATCGCAATTGGTGAAAAGCGTGGTCGCAGCGAAGGTGCATACCAAAAAGCTATTGAAACTGCGAAAAAGTTAATTGACTTAGGTTTACCGCAAAACCAAATAACATCTGTTACCGGACTATCAATTGAGGAAATAGAAAAACTTTAGAAACATTACGTAGATTCTCGTGTCGCAGCACGAGAATGACATGGGAAAAAGAAGCAAGAGAATGACAAAACATCGTGTCATTGCCGGACTTGATCCGGCAATCTCGGACAAAAATTCCCATGTCTGCGTGCGTCTTGAAATTCAACCTTGATGTGCTATATTTTTAGAATGAACTGAAAGGAGGCTGCCATGACAACAGCGATTCTTGAGAAAAAGGTAAGATCGCTGCCGGAAAATCTTGTCGCGGAAGTTTCGGACTACATCGATTTTCTTTTGTACAAGAATTCACGTGCAGAAAACAGAAATGAACTTGATGAGGCAATAGCCGAATTCAACTGCGGAGAATACGACACATATCAGACCTTTGAGGAACTTGAAAAAGCGGTGGATGCCGATGCGTGAGCTGCGTGTCGCAAAAAGTTTCAGAAAGGACATGAAGAAACTTACTAAAAGTGAAATTGCAAAGACAAAAGTTGTTGTCGAATGGCTCCAGTCGGACATTCCACTTGAGGCTAAATATCACGACCACCGGTTGTACGGAAACTATGAGGGGTGGAATGAGTGCCACGTGGAGCCGGATTTGCTGCTGGTCTATAAAAAAGGCGAAGATGACAACACGCTTTACCTTGCGCTCCTGCGTATAAGTTCCCACTCGAATATCTTTTCGATAAAGAAAAGCTTTTAGAACATATAAGAAACATTGCGCAGATTCCCGTATAAGTACGGGAATGACACCATTCATAATGAAACTATTAAATTGTATTCAAAATTTCTTTTTGATATATTCACGCCACTATTTTTACAATAGTGTGGAGGCGTAATTATAATGAAGAATCTAAGATTTATGTTAATTGCAGCTTTGTCTGCGGCAGCAATGTTTTTGGCTGCATGTGATTTTAATGACGATGACGGAAACAAATCTTCGGAACAACCGGATACAAGAGCCGAGATAACTGTTTACTTCGATATTTCCAAAATAAAAGTAACAGAAGGAAATGTTGACGTTAAGGATATTCAGAATAACAGCACAATAAAAGAATTTACAACATTGAATGTTGCTGCGATAAACTTAGAAGATGGATATACGGTTGATTATTGGAAAATAAATGGTGAGAAAAAAACAGACAAATCAGGCACTTCTTATCAAGAATGGGCACTAACAAAAGACGTATGTCAATTGGTTGACGGAAAATATGTGTACAGAATCGAAGTCGTTGTAAGGAAACTGAACATTGCAGAGGTAACTTTTGATACTGATTATGCGGAATGCTTTAAAGACATTATGAACAAGAAACCTGTTGCTTCTGGCGAAACCGTTAATGAAAAAGAAGCAAGCGAAATTTACTTTAATATTAATGAGACAAGAATTAATGCTGATTATGATGCAGGGAAACATACTTATGTTTACGGATACACACTTAACGCAGAAGACCATGACTTCCTTTCATCTGTGAATAAGCGGTATGTTTCCGTAGCATTAACGCAAAATGCAGGCGGCAAAATCGATTTTAAATTTTTGACAAGAGATTCCAACTCCGCAAAGGTTACGTTTGATTCAAATGTACTTACAGTTACAAAAAATGTTTATGCGCCTAAGGGTGAAGATAAACCGTCAAAAGCTAGCGTTGAATCGGACAATACATTAATCTACGAAGGTGAAATAGTAAATTTGGCACTTGTTTCCGGAGCAAAAATTGAGGCGGAAAAAATTTATGTGAATAATGTTTCGCTGGAAAAATTCAATAGGCTTCCATTCTTCTTTGTAAATGGGAAAATGAAAGTTTATTATTCAGCTTCAAATTTTATTGAGCCGAACTCGGATGGTAAATTTGTTATTGAATACAGAAATTAACATTGTAAAAAAATAAATAATGAAGCAGCTTGTCGGGGATTCGGCAGGTTGCTTTTTTTATCGGCCAGTTTTCAATTATCCTGACTTAGTAATTTTTTATACGAAGTGTCTATTCCAAATGCGCCTATCGGTGCAGTGATAATGATTGCCATTACTGCGACCGATAAAATGATTTTTCCGCATGGCAGTCCGGCGGCAAGTGGAACGGAACCGATAGCAGCTTGAACAGTAGCCTTAGGCAGATATGCAATTACGCAGAATAATCGCTCTTTCAAGGAAAGTTCGGTTTTTAATGTGCAACAAACAACTCCGGCGGATCTGAATATCAATGCCGCAAAAATTACGACAGCAGCAGGCAATCCGGCTTCACAAGTATACCTGATGTCGACAGCGGCACCTACCAGAACAAAAAGTATAATTTCAGCGGCAATCCACAATTTTCCGAATTTATCGGAGAGCCTTTTTGAGACAAATTCTGTGCTTTTTATTTTCAACACACACGCCAGGCTTACAACGGCAAGAAGCCCTGAAACCGGGATTTTCCCCTCAAGCCATTGCTCGGCAGAAATCAGAAGAAATGAGAATCCGAGAATTACTATTACTTTCATGCTGTTTCGTATGTATCGGTTACGGTTATACATTGCTTCAAAAAAGCGGTAAAGCAGGTAACCGATCGTGGTACCTAAAATTATTCCGCATAAAATTGAAATCGGAATATTAATGAAATCCAATGCATTTGCGCTTTTTCCCTGTGCCATTCCCAAAAACGTTGTGAAAAGAACAATAACGAAAATGTCGTCACATGAAGACCCAGCCATAATCATTTGCGGAATTGCCTTTTTTGTGCCGTATTTATTTTCGGTAAGGTAAATCATTCGCGGTACAACGACTGCCGGAGAGACGGCTGCAAGCACTGCTCCCATTACGGCTGCATCGATTCTGCTGATTCCGAGAATAACAGGAGCAAGCAGAACATAGCCAACAATTTCAAATGAAGCCGGAACGAATGAAAGTAAAACTGCCGGACGACCTGCTTTTTTTAAGTCTTCAAGATTCAGCGAAAGTCCGGCTTTCAAAAGAATTATAATAAGTGCAATTTTTCGCAGGTCGGCAGAAATTGAAAGAATCGATGAATCCAAAAGATTAAGTACGTATGGTCCTAGAACAATACCTGTAGCAAGCATTCCGATTATTCGAGGAAGTTTGAGCCGTTGACACAATGCTGCCGCTGCAAGACCTACCAAAAAGATTAGTGATAAAGATGTTAGCATAAGTTCTTCTCCGGTCACAAAAAAAGCTGACTTCTTCTGCGACCTATAAAATAATCGTAGAAGTCATCAGCTGATATTTCCAGCAGTTTAGGTTACCCAAGTGAGAACCTCATTCCCTATTTTTTGCTTATTGTATTTTGCTTTTTTATAATGTCAAGTCTATCAGTCCGGCAATTTTATATTTTTTACTGACTGTGCATTAATCTCATTTTTTTCGGTTTGTGTTAATGAAGAAAATCATTCAGTCTGATTTACTGATTATTTTCTCCATCCACAAATGAAGGCAGTTTTCATCCAAATAAAAATTTCCGACTGGATGATAGCCTTGCTTCTCATAAAAACCGACAGCTTGTTTTTGTGCTGATAAGCCGACGACAAACGCATTGCTGTCACAATGTTTCGCGCTGCCGATTTTGTATACTTCTTTTTCTGCATAGGAAAGTATTTTAGCTCCGTAATGTTTTCCGCGATACGCTTTAGCAACTGCAATTCTGCCGATTGAGTAACAGTTGTGAGATTCAGAGTGATATATTCTGCATACCGCAGCCGAATTTTGACCTTCGTACATAATAACATGAACTGCGGATTCATCTATTTTATCAAACTCATCGGAAAATCCTTGCTCTTCTATAAAAACAGCTTTTCTTATATCAACTGCGTCCTGCGGCAAATAATTATGAGTTTCAAATCTTTCCATTTATTCAGGCTTCAAGTTTTCGTTGTCGTATACATGCCATATAGAAAACAATCGCCAATATTTGAACTGCAACTGATACGATTACCAAATATGTCGGATTTACATCGTACATGAAACCAAGCAGCCAGCTTCCCAGAAACCAAGCGATTCCGAATCCTGTTTCAAATATACCGAAACCGGAACTGCGCATAGATTTCGGTATTATCTTGCTGACGGCTGCTTTCATAATGCTTTCCTGTGCGCCCATTCCAATACCCCAGAGTATAATGCCGGCTCCCATCATCCAAGGATTTCCGGAAAGGAAAATAAAACATGAGAAAAAACTGCTGCAAAGTGTAGATAAAATAAGAGCTTTTAGTCCTACTTTATCAAAAAGCCAGCCAAAAAATAATGCAGCAAAAGCGTCGACTGCCATTGCAGCCGCATAAAGAAGACTTAGTGTTGATGTCGGGAATGCGTGAGTTTTTGCAGCGTGCAATGTGATAAGTGTGAAATCTGCAAATCCGAATGCAAAAAGGCAGATTGCTATCATATAAAGAACAAATGATTTTTGAAAATGAAACTCTGTTTTTTCTTCCGGTGCTTTTTCAAACACTTCAGGGTGTGGATATTTAATTTTGGAAAAAATAACAAGTGCGATTGTAATTAATGCCGGTATTCCAAGTATTGCAAAGCAGACTCTGTAAGTTGAAAATAAATTGCTTGTTCCTTTTATTAGGCTGATAACAAACAACATTACAGGACCGAGAAAAGCTCCGAGCTGATCTAAGAATTCTTGATAAGCAAAACCTTTTCCTGTTCCTACTTCACTTGCGGCAAAACTGACAAGCGTATTTTTAGCCGGTTTTTTGATCGCTTTTCCTATACGTTCCATTATTACCAAGCCACATGCTATAAGCCAGCCGTTTTCCGGGATAAGAGCCAATGCCGGTATAGCAAGTACTTGAAGCGTATAGCCGCCTATTACCAATGCCCAGTATTTTTTTGTTTTATCAGCAATAAACCCGGAAAGCAGACGCAGTGAATATCCGCAAAGTTCTCCGATTCCCGAAACAAAACCGATAGTTGCGGTTGACGCTCCGGTAAGATTCAAATATTCTCCCAGAACACTTCGCGCACCTTCATGGGTCATGTCGGAAAATAAGCTTACGATTCCCATTAATGCAATAAACGCCATTGCTCCTTTATATGCCTTTAAATCTTTAGGTACTTTTTCAGAGACAGTTTTTTCAGTACTCATTTTTGTTTCTCCTTTTACAACTGCAACTGCTGTCAATCGTGAGATTTTATAGTACTATATAAGGTGTTTTTCAATGCAATAATGGTAAATTCCGTCATCGGCAGTGCTACCGCAAATATCTGTTGCTGCTTTTTTTAAATCATCAGAAGCATTCCCCATTGCAACGCCTGTGCCCACAGCTTTTAGCATTTCTATATCATTGTTTCCGTCGCCGAATGCCATTGCTTCTGACTTGTCTAAATTGTAGTATTCCAAAACTTTTTGAATCCCAAAACCTTTTCCGCCTGTGGCTGGAATTATATCTGCGGCGTTGTCCCACCAGAACGTAATTTTTGCATTATGAACATTTTTTAGAAGAAGCGGATGATCTTCCTTGCGGCAGCCGATTAAAATTTGGAATATTTCTTCTTTGGCAACATCATTGAAATCATCAGCGACTTCGACATTATGGTTTGCAAATCCGTAATATTTTATCAAGTCGTCATCTTTGCCATTTGCAGCCATTCTGCTTTTAGTTGCTAATGACAATGGTCGGTTAATTTGAGCGGCGTTATTTATAATGGTAGAAACATCGTCATTACTCAAAGGATTACTGAAAATTATGTCCTTTTGATTGTAGCAGTACGAACCGTTGTAAGTGAGAAAAGCATCGAATTCTATCTCGTTAAAGTTCGGCAGCACAATTGGTGAACGACCAGTAGCAAGGCAGATGATAATTTTATTTTCTTTTAGCCGCTTGAGTGTGTACAATGTGTTTGCGGAAATTAGCTTTCGCTTCATGTCGATAAGCGTTCCGTCTATGTCAAAAAAAATAATCTTTATGTTACTCATAAACTTTTACTTCTCCGCAAGAATCTTCTTGATTTCGTCTGCAACTTTCCGCAAATCCGCTTCGCACAAAAGCGGAAGAATATTTGCAAGTTTTTCGCCCTGAAAATCCCATCATTTTATCTTTAAAAGAAGCTCGGTAAACTCGTCGTTGAAACGTTTTTTTATAAAGCGTGCGGGATTTCCGCCAACTAGCGTGTACGGCTCGACATCTTTTGCAACAACAGAATATGCAGCGATAATCGCACCGTCACCGATTTTTACGCCCGTGCTTCCGGCAATAAAATCCGATGTAACCTTGTATTCTTTTTTAAAACGGTAAATGCACAACAACGTGTGAACCGCCACCGTAAATTTGCTGCTTATTTTCATACGCCGATTTTAACAGATTTTTGATGTAACTTCAATTATTACAATTTACTTTGACAACTGCTACAGAGTCGCTGTTGTCTGGGGCATTTTTTGAGACAAAGCCCTTGATTTTTGCTCCATTGTTTTTACAACAAAGCCGTGTTCTATCATTTTTTTGCAAGAATCAAAGTGTAATAACAACCGTCGCTGACATTATTTGCTCCAGACTTATTTACACTG
>JBNMHA010000122.1:0-6992 GCA_050872545.1 Spirochaetales bacterium
ATGGGGATTACTGATGCTGGGATATGATTTCAAGCAGCTGATTCGATTAATGAACACCTAAGAAAAAAAACAATAAACGAAAATCTACAAAATTCATTCAAACATAAAAAAGGCCGCCCTTTTTGAAGTCTGTTGATAACTTCTAGGACAGCCCCAAAATGCAAATTGAACAACCAATGTCAAAAACCTTAACCTAAGTTGCATTATCTCACCGATGAAATCGGCAAATTGCCATTTGAACAACCGTAAGGTTTTATCTCACCAAAACAACAGATTCCCGTGTCGTAGCATGGGAATGACAGTTAAATCTGTTTATTTTTCTCGCGCATATATTCGTCAGCTATAAAAGGCGCACTTTCGCTCCACATGCAGCTTTCTGTATTTTTCAATGCCCTGAATGTCCTTGACTTGTAAAACTGAAAAAGCATTTCATCAAATGATTTCGAGAAGCGCATGGCAAGAAGTCTTACAACCTCTTCAATTTTCATAAGAATGTCAATTGTTATGTCCTGATTGTTATAAAAAAAGTGTGGCACTCAAACCTCCAAATCTTTCTTCCAGACAAGGCATTTCAAAGCTTCTTGAGTATGAAATGAAATTTGGTCGTTCACCCTGAAAAAACTTAACTGATGAATCGCCTGTTCGACCGTATAAACTCCGGAAATATAAAACGCGATTGTGCGCATTGTATTGTCATTTGCAACAGGTCCTTGAATTATATCATAATCATACGGAGTTCCGCTTTCCGTCCGGCACTTCTTTACAAATTCAAGCCATTCCTCGTCCATTCCGTCAAAAACTTTTATTTTCAGATTGTCATCCGGAACATATTCATATTCTTTTACAAAACTGCCTGCTGTACCGTAACGGAGATGTTGGTTTTTCGCCCATTTTTCAGCCTGCCCAAAAATTGTTGTCGTATAGAAACCTTTTCCGAAATCACGATTGTCCTTTGATTTAGACAAGTCGATTTCCTTAAAACAAATTCCTGTTCCGTGATATAAAATCATTTTGATTTTTCCTCAAATCGCGACATCACATCCTCAACAAAATCAACAGTTTCCTCAAGCGGCTGGGTGTGAAGCGCGTCATATTCCTGCCGCACAAGATTAAGAATTCCATGCTGATTGAATTTTCTGTAGACATCTTCCTCTGAAAGATTATGTTTTTGTGCATAACCTTCAACTGCCGTCACAACAAGCAGATTTTTGTCCATTTCAGTCTGACTCATGATGATATTATACCACCGTTTTCGTGTTTTAAAATATAGCAACTTTTCTCTATTGCTTGTATTATATTGTCAAGTTTTTAAAAAATTTCTTTTCTCATATTTCAGCTTTCTGTGCGTTAATATAACATGAAATCATTTCCAAACAGAAACAAATCTTTATTATCAGAACACAAAAAAGCACTGCAGAAAATCTGTTACTGCTTTTTTTGCAGTACACTTCATAGTTTCTTTTGTTTTGCGTCAATTTTTGCCACGTTTTATGTTTGCATTCGCTACCAAATTTTCTAACGAAAATTCTTCTATCGCTCATGCAAACGGCTATCGTTTTCGCCTGCTTCGCAGGCTGCAAGCCGAAGCCTTGAACTCAAAACGAAACTTTACTGCCGGCTTGTTTACACTGCAGTATTTTCTACGAAAATACTTCATTAGTGCATAAGCACTAATCGTTGCTCAGGAACCGCAAGATAATACGCTTTGAACTACCGCAAGGAGCATGTTTTTTTTCTTTTGAAGTTATAGAAACTTTTCTTTTTTTGATTGCGAAAAAAAAGAAAAGTTTCTAACTCTTTACCACGTTTTGAATCCAAAACGAATTTTTAACTGCGGACTTGTTCCGCAAAATGCAGATTGAACAACCAATGTCAAAGCTTTAACCTAAAATTGCATTACCTCGCCGATGAAATCGGCAAATTGCCATTTGAATAACCGTCAGGCTTAGGCACTTTGCCTTAAAATTCAGCTCTATCGCCGACTTGTTCGGCAGTGTGTCTTTGTCAAGCGCAAGCCTGATGCACTTTAAAGTAAAGTGGCACTTTAGTGCAGCTTGTCTGCTGAGTGTTCTTAATCTAAAAGTTAGCGTCCTTTTCTTTCAGGGGTGTAAGGGGATACTTTCTTTTCATCGCAAAAAAAATTTCAAAAAATTTTTCTTACTCTATCGAGATTTGATAGGGCGATATGATAAAGTACCCCCAGTTTTAACAAAAAAGCGATTCCGCCGGTGCAGAATGTCGACAAGGAGGAAAAAGCAAACACCTACAAGCAAGCGAAATCAAGTTAATATATAACTAAATTATTGACAGTTTTTTTTTTTTTTTTTACAAGTTATTTTAATTTTATCGTTTACATTCGCACTAATAGGGCATTTCTCACAAGGGAAAGTCCTGTAGTTCATGTAAATTCGCAGACTGCAAAAAAAATCTTATTTGCTTGCATTCACTACCGGAATTTTCCTCGCAGAAAATCCTAGCGTTCATGCAACTAATTATTTTTTTCGCCTGTTTTCACAGACTGCAAAAAAAATTAAAGGAGGAAAAACAAAAAATGGTGTGGTTTATAGTGCCGCTAATAATAGGAGGAATAACTGTAATAACAGCAGCATTAGGTTCAAAGCAATTCAGCAATTTTTTGGATTCAATATTAGCCAATTTTCCTGATACAACAGAAATAGAGGTTAAGGAGATTGATGATGAGGAGAAGCTTAGTCAGATGATTAATGACAATTTTGAAAATGGTAATTCTACTACTCTTCCATGTGGACTTGGAGACGCTGTCTATATGTTCAAATGCAAAAATAAAAATGGTGCCTATATAGGAAGTACAGTTATAACAAAGGAAAATGGAGCTCAGTTAGCAAAATCAATGGGGAGAAGTGATTTAAGGGATAAAGATAGAATTGACGTAAAAGGAAGGAGGATTATTCGATATGAATAATGAAAATATTATCATTTTCCCGGATGGAAATATTGATGAGTTAAATAAAAATTTTAAAAAAGATTTAGAAACTGCATTGAAAAAGGCTGAAAAGATAAGTTCCGGAATTCATATTTATCTGATAAAAAATTACCTCACCTATTTTCCAAATAGCAATGATAAAATAATTTTTAAATATTTTGGAGATAAAATATTTCAAGGTGAAAATAGGAAAATAGCCCATAGCTTTGTAGAAGAAATGAAAGTAATAGCAGAACGATGGGATATGTCTTCTAACGGACTTCAAAAAAATAATATGAGCATAATAGTGTTTTTCCTGTTTCCCGACAGAGAAAGCATAGAAAATCTCATTTTAGGAAAAGAAATAAAAACTACTAAAAATGATGATACACCGGCTTTAAACATTGCGCCCGTATCGCCTAAGTACAATTTCAAACAAATGATTCTGAATGAAACTGTTAAATCTTCATTGGAAAGCTGCATCTGCATGATTAAAAATCTGGACAAAATCTACAATGAATGGGGATTTAACGAAGTCGATCCGGTGCAGAAATCCGTACTGAACTTCTTTGGTCCTCCGGGTACTGGTAAAACAATGGCAGCACATGCGATAGCGGCAGAATTGGGCAAAAAAATTCTTGCCGTGAATTATGCGGAAATTGAATCAAAATTTGTCGGTGACGCGCCAAAGAATTTGATTTCGGCATTTGAAATTGCAAAGAAAGAATCGTGCATTTTATTCTTTGATGAAGCAGATTCATTCTTGGGCAAAAGAATTACAAGCGTAAGTTCCAGTTCAGATCAAGCGGTTAATTCACTTCGCAGTCAAATGTTAATCCTGCTTGAAACATTCGACATTACAGTCATTTTCGCAACTAACCTTAATGAAAACTACGACAAGGCTTTTGACAGCAGAATTCTATGCAGCATAAAGTTTGAACTACCGGACAGAGAACTGCGCAAACTCTCCATTGCAAAAATGATTCCGTCCAAGGCACCTATTAACAGAGAAATTCTTACGGATGAACTTCTGTACAAATTAAGTGACCTGACAGACGGTTTCTCGCACAGGGAACTGAAAAACGCCGCTTTGATGGTATTGACCGAATGCTGCAAAAAAGATTCGCAAATTACGGAAGACTTGCTGATTGATGTTTTTACACGCAAAAAAAGCGAGTTTAACGAAAGAAATGAAAAGGAGGTAAAAAAGAAAAAGCTTGGCAGTGAAATTTCTGAAAATTTTAAAACCGGCAACTACTCTGTAAAAAAAATGGAAGAAAACGAATTGCCGGAAGAAAAAGCCACAGAAACAAAGAATGAAACAAATAAGGAGGAATAAATGGCACATTTGTTGGAAGATATAGTCGACTCTTTTAAGTATTCAGAGGTTTACGCAATCGCAGAAAATTAGAACCAATTTTAAGAAAACGCATTGAAAACGGCGATTACCTCGTACTTGAAATAGGATTATCCGAAGAACTAAATAAAATAAAGGAGATAAAAAATGAAAATGGGATTTAAAAGTTTGTTCAGAGCAAACAAAATATTAAAAAAATACGGCAAAGAAATTGATAAGACTTTTAAACCGTATCGTAAAGACATAGAAAAATTAGGTTCTGAAGTGTTTAAAAAAGTAGAAGCCGAATGTGCTCAAGCAATTAAAACATTAAAAGAAAAAGTTGATAATTTTGATAATGCAATAGAAGAAATCGGTGGCATGAAAAATCTTGTGCTTTTGCTGTGGTCAACAGAAGAAGAAACATTAGATGTTTTAACATTGGAAGCAATAATTTCTTGGTGCAAAGAAAATCTCCCTAAAGATGCAGATAAAACCGTCGTACTGCGTTTATCCCCGGAAAATTTTCCTGATAATCAAGAAGAAGAATACAAGCAAGTCTATCTTACTTGTTTCTTAGATAAAAATGATGATGTTATAAAAAATTCCAGAATGAAATATTTTTATGCAAACAGTATAGACATAAGACTGGAAGATTCATTTGGCGATAAAGATATGATTATTTTAAAATAAGGAGAAAATTATGTTAAAAAAAACTGTAATTACAATAGGTCTTCACTTTAAAGCAATATGGGAAAATTTAAAAAAATTATATAAAATAGTTAAAATCTTAATCATTAACTTTGTACAAAACATTCTAGAGTATTTCAAAGATCCAGATAGACTTAAGAAAATGGCAGAAAATAAAGATATTATTGCTGTAGCTATTAAAGAAAACCTTGATAACGGAAACTTCAATGTTATTAATTGTCTTTATGATAAAAAAACAGAAACTGTTGTTGATATTAAAAAAAATGCACTTGGGTACGAAAATACTAGAATGGATACCAAACTATTAGAAGCTTTCAATGGTAAAGATCAACTTGTCTTACAATAAAGGGAAAGGGATATGAAAATGGGAAATACTATTTTGACTATTTTAGGTATTATTGCAGGTGCTGTTGTTGTTTGTGTATTAGGTGCATTAGGTGTAGGTAGTGGGAAGCAAAAATCTTTACCAATAACAATTAAATCCATAAGAAAAAAATTTAAGATAAAAACAATTAATGTTACAATGCTAAAATTCAATGATATTTTAGCGTACTTTAAAACTTCTAAGATTTTAGAAGCATTAGCAAATAATAAATCTTTGCTTGCTATAGTACTAAAAGAAAATAACGATGACAAAACTTTTTCTATAATAGCATGTCTTTTTGATAAAGAAAAAAATGAAGTTTACAACCTTGAAAATTTTGGTTGCATATATGAAGCTAAATCTATCGATTCAGAACTGAACAAAGCATTTGGCGATAGAGATCAACTTGTTTTGAAATAACTTTCACATACGCAATTGCTAACCGCTTTAGTCATTTGTTGTTAAAGCGGTTTTTTTGTTTGCAACCGGATAATTCAACTTTGCTTAACTTAGGGACAGACCTGTATTCTATTGTAGTATTAAGGTCTATCCCTTGCGTTTCTTGTTATTCCCATACTTGATGCGGGAATCTTCTAAATGTTTCTAAAGCTTTTCTATTTCCTCTGGTGACAATCCGGTACTATCAACTATTAAATTGAGCGAAACATTTGCTGCTTTGAGAACTTTCGCAGTTTCAAGCTTTGCCTCTCTTGCGCCTTGAGTAATGCCAAGTGAAATACCCTCGCTGCGCCCGCGTTTTTCGCCAATTGCGATTCCCTCATTACGGGCTTCATCAACAGCTACTGCCATATTATATGCTAATGTCATAATATTCTTTCCTCCATTGTTGGTTACCTTTGTTCCTATTTACAGCAGCGTCAAGCGACGCTGTAAAATCCGTCGTTGTACGATTAATGCACAAATATTCTAAAAACGCTTTTACATCTGGTGCGTCACTGACTTTGTCAAACGCCTTTGCATTATAAAATATTTTATGCGTTTTATCATCGAAAACATGATTTTCATTCTCGTTGAAGACCTGCTTCACCGTGTAAATCGGCAAGTTATCACCAAACGGGTCGAACATGCAAATGAAAATAATGTAGCTCTCTTTCAATTCATGAAATTTATTGCCTTGTTCCAATTCATCGATGTCCATCACCCCTTGATAGTAGCGTGTCCGAAGCTCCAAGTTCTTCTTGTCTGTCGTTTGAATCTCAATGTCAAAAATGCGGTTGCTGTCTTTAACGTAAACGTCGAGACGAATCCCACGCGACTCGTTTGTAATTTTGATATTCTTCTGCGGTTCCTGAAATTTTAGCCTATCAATTTTAATGTGAAGTAAAATTTCCAGCAGCTGTTTGCAAAGTTTCTCATTCTTGCTATTTGCATTCGCTACCAAATTTTCTGATGAAAATCCTATCGCTCATGCAATTGATTATTTTTTTCGCCTGCTTTCGCAGTCTGCAAAAAAAATCAGCATA
Organism: Spirochaetales bacterium; assembly: GCA_050872545.1. Taxonomy (GTDB): domain Bacteria; phylum Spirochaetota; class GWE2-31-10; order GWE2-31-10; family GWE2-31-10; genus RGIG8597. Next base: position 6,837 of record JBNMHA010000122.1, read on the forward strand.
ACCTTGCAGAACATGAAATCGTCCGTAATCGTCAAATCATCCCAATTTTTAAACTCATTCATTTTCTTTCCTTGCTTATAGATTAAGAAGTAATTTTTTAATCACTTCTATATACATATAATGCGAAAAAGCATCAAAAGTGCTTACAAGATTCGG
>JBNMHA010000123.1:0-6929 GCA_050872545.1 Spirochaetales bacterium
CATGTAATCTAACCGCAAGGCTTAGGCACTTTAAACAAAGGTTCAATTTCAGTGCAGCCAACGGCTGCAAATTGCCACTTAAACTAGCGTAAGCTCTACATACTTTGAAGTAAAGTGGCACTTTGCCTGACGTTGGCATACAAATCGCCTTAAAATGTATCGTAGAAAATTAGTTGTTCTTCCGGTTTAAATTCCGAATGTGCCGGATAAGGTTGCGCATCTGGCGATGGATAACCCATAACGAGCAGCGCAACAGGTTCAATATCTTGCGGAACATTAAACTCTTCCCTTATCAGCTGCGGATTAAAATGCATTACCCAAGTAGTGCCGATGCCCAAAGATGCGGCTTCCAACATCATCTGAGTAGTAACAATACTTGCGTCAATCGCGCCGCTTGTTTGTCTGTCATACTTACGTACCCAGCAGCCGTTTTTTTCGTAACAAATCAGCAGTGCCGACGGTGCATTAAAATGACACTTTGTACATTTGCGAAGTTTTTCAATGGAATCTTTTGTATTTATTACCAAAATGCGCTGCGGCTGCATGTTGCAGCCTGTAGGAGCCAAACAACCGGCTTTAAGTATCATGTTAAGAACATCTTTTTCCAGAGGTTTATCAAGAAAACTGCGCACGGAATAACGTTCTTTTGCCAGTTCCAAAAAATTATATTTATCAATCATTTAATTCTCCAGCTCTTTAAGCATATCATTCGGATTTTCCGCAGCCTTAACTTTCCCGAAAGCCTTAATGATAATGCCGTTTTCATCTATTAAATATGTAGTCCGTACTACTCCCATAGTTTTTTTACCGTACATATTTTTTTCATGCCACACATCATAAGCTTGAATCGCTTTTAACTCGGTATCAGATAACAATGTAAAATTAAGATTATATTTTTCTTCAAATTTTTTGTGAGAAGCAACACTGTCCTTGCTGATTCCGACAATTGCCACACCTTTCTCGGTAAACTGTGGATAAAGTTCCGAAAAACCACATGCCTGCTTTGTACATCCGGCAGTATTATCCTTTGGATAAAAATAAAGTATTACTTTTTTGCCTCTGAACTCTTTCAGCGAATGAATAATTCCGTTTTGGTCGGGCAATTCAAAATCAGGTGCGGGATTCCCCAGTTCAATCATAACAACCTCCGTAATAATAAAATTTGCTTATGTTAATTTATTGCTCGAAACTTTGTATAATTCAAAATTTAATTTGCGGATAAACCGTATTTATCCTTATAAAAATTATAATTTGTTTCAAATTCTGCATTGCCTGTGCGCATTTCCTTAATCGATTCATGCATATTCATATTATTATTTTCCATATCAATTACACAAATCGCAATATTAGAACAATGATCCGCCGCACGTTCCAAATCAGTCAATAAATCAGCCCAAATGAATCCGGCTTTGATTGTGCATTCACCTTGTTGCAGTCGCTGAATATGTTTTGCACGCATTTGTTCTTTCAGACCGTCAATTACCTGTTCCAACGGTTCCACCAATTTTGCTGATTTAATGTCATTATTCACAAATGAAGCAAGTGACAAATCCATAATTTCGTTAATCGCAGCAGCCAAAGTTTCAAGTTCCTTATAAGCTGATTCCGACAATTTCAAATCTTGATTATGCAGTTCGTCGGCTGAATACGCAAGATTAACGCCGTGGTCGGCAATTCTTTCAAAATCTCCGATAAGCCGCAAAAGTTTTGCAGCCTGCGCACTTTCATAATCACCTATTTGGCGGCTGCTTAGTTTTACAAGGTAGGTGCCCAGAACATCTTCAAAATGATCTGCCAATTCCTCATCTTCTATAATTTTAGCGGTAATTTCCGGATTGTACGAACGCGACTGAAAATACTTAATACTGTTTTTTAATATATTCATCGCTGTTTCAGCCATTTTTACTGTAAGAACAAAACTTCTTTCCAATGCAACGGGTGGAGTAGCCAAAAAACGCTCGTCAAGTTCGGTATTAGATTCCGGAGTATCTGCATCAGGCACAAGTTTAATCGCAAGTTTTTCAAGAAGCCCGGACATAGGCAGAAGCAGAACTGTATTTAACGAATTAAAAGCTGTATGCGCTACTGCAATACCGAACAAACTCGCCTTTTGCCCGAACAGTTGCGGACTGAAAATTTCTTTTACTATTACAAATACCGTAAGCCAAACAACCGTACCTATTACATTGAATGCCAGATGAACCATTGCCGCTCTTTTCGCATTTTTGTTCGTACCAAATGAAGAAAGTATTGCGGTAATACAAGTTCCGATGTTCTGTCCCATGATAATCGGAATTGCGGTTCCGAAAGTTACCTGACCGGTTTCGGTAAGAGCCTGCAAAATTCCGACTGATGCGGAACTTGATTGAATTATCGCAGTAAGAATTGTTCCTGCCAGCATTCCTAAAATAGGATTTTCAAACACCAGGAACAGATTTTGGAACTGAGGAACTTTTTCAAGTCCGGAAACAGAATTTGACATTGTATCCATACCGAACATTAAAATCGTAAATCCCAGAAGAATTATTCCGGTATCTTTATTTTTGCTGCTTTTGCATGCCATATAAAGAATTATCCCGATAAGTGCCAAAATTGGAGTAAAAGAAGTAGGTTTGAGCATTGCAATGAAAATGTTGTCACTGCTGATTCCGCTCAAGCTTAAAATCCAAGCAGTTACCGTTGTACCGATGTTTGCACCGATAATAACGTTTATTGCCTGTTTCAATGTCATCAGCCCGGAATTGACAAAACCTACTACCATAACTGTAGTTGCTGATGAACTTTGTATAATCGCTGTAATTCCCAGCCCGGTAAGGAATCCGGCAAGTTTGCCGGTTGTCAGTTTTTCAAGAAATGTGTGCAGTTTGTTTCCTGCACGTCGTTCCAGAGCCTGTCCCATTACGTTCATTCCGAACAAAAATAAACAAAGCCCACCGATTAAACTCAATACATTAAATACATTCATAATCGGAATATCCTTTAAAATTAATTTATTCATGACACAAATACTGTGTATTTCACCATATTAAACAGAAATAACATATATAGCCAAGCAACATTATTACTCCGGCGTAACGATGCAGAACATTTTTTCTGATGCAGAAAACAAGCAAAGCCACTGCCGATAAAAGTGCCACAATTGTATCAAATCTGAAAGCCTGTGCGAACGGTACGGGGATTATCAGCCCGGAAAGCCCGACTATAAATAAAATATTGAAGATATTGCTCCCCACGATGTTGCCGATTGCAATATCTGAATTCTTTTTTAATGCTGCAGAAACCGATGTGAAAAGTTCAGGCAGTGAAGTACCCAGTGCCACAATTGTGAGTCCAATAAATCTTTCGCTTAATCCGAGCATTCTGGCGATTGAACTTGCCGATTTTACGGTAAGATTGCTGCCGTAGATTATCATGACAAGTCCGGCAAATGTAAAAAGCAAAGTTTTAAGCAGTGAAATGTTTTTCGGTTCAGCTGAATTTTCGTTGTTGTCTTTGTTGTTTTTTGTCATTAAAAACAAGTAAGCAAGATACCCGATAAAAGCCGCAAGCAAAATCAGTCCGTCGATTCTTCCGACTGTTCCGTCGTATCCAAGCAGAAACAAAAGAATTGTGATGATTATCATAATCGGGATTTCAATTTTGACTGTAGATTTCGCAACTGTAAGCGGACAAATAATGCATGATATTCCCAAAATTATTAAGATATTCAAAATATTGCTGCCTACTATGTTTCCTATGGTAATGTCTGCGCAGCCATTTAGTGCTGCTGAAATGCTGACCGCTGCTTCCGGTGTGCTTGTGCCCATAGCGACAATGGTAAGTCCAATGACTAATTGAGGAATTCCGAATTTTGCAGCCAGTCCGGAAGCTCCGTCTACAAATAAATCTGCTCCTTTGACCAACAGCACAAAACCCAGTGCAAGAAGTAAAAGTTGAATTGCCGTTTCCATTTGTTTTTTCTCCTTATAAAATGGTTTGTTTCGCAATTCAGGTCTTATTCTGTTTTGGAATAATGGCTGAAAACAAGACCTGACTGCATTAAGATTGCAGACAAGTCTCGCCACTTGCTTACAAAACCGGATTCATAAATGAATCGTACTGACGGCAATGTAAACGAAATTTTGCAATATTTCGCCGGCTACTCCCTTGTTGTGTCTGAATAAAATCAAAAATGACAAATAATGTCAAGCTGTTAAGCGAAATGTTTCGGAACAAGTGAAAATTTGAACAGACTTATAAATAATTTTTTAAAGGAATATATTGTGTTATTGTCATTCTCACGCTTCTTTTTCTCATGTCATTCTCGTGCTACGACACGGGAATCTACATTAATTACTTTACAAGAGATTATCAACCGAGTTTGCTTCGCAAACGTCGCAGGTCAAGCCGGATAATGACAATTTTTGCAAGATTGCCGGGCTATGCCCGGCAATGACACGGCGTTTTTTCATTCCCAACAATAACAAAAAAAGCAGGGAACTTTCACGCTCCCCGCTCGTTTTTTTTACGGTCATTGCCCGACTTGTTTTCAATGTCATTCTCCGACTTGATACGGGAATCTGCGCAATGTTTTATGCAAGATTGCCGGGGTTATGCCCGGCAATGACATTTAAGGCGAAAGCATGGTCAAGCCCGGCAATAACAAAGTGCTTTTACCTTCTATTCTGTTGCTGTGTAAACAACGCGGAAGCCGCAGTCGTCGCCTTTGACCGGTAATTCGTAGCTCTGGCGAGTAACCAGACACTCGTTGTAATAGTTGTTACAAGAGCCACCACGTAGACAGCGGCTAGAGCCAGAATACGAGCCTGTATCAGGTGTACTGCTTGATATGTTACTACTGTACCAATCCCAGCACCATTCCTGTACATTGCCACTCATGTCGTATAGTCCCAAACTGTTTGCTTTTTTTGTCTTTACTTCATGAGTTTTATTATCTGAATTATTCCAGTACCAAGCAACTTCATTAAGTATATCGCTTCCTGCACAAGTATACTGTGTACCGGTCAGTCCGTTTCCGCCACGTGCAGCATATTCCCATTCCACTTCTGTAGGCAATCGGTAACCATTTTGCTTTAAAGTTACATGTTGCATTATCCCAATAATTCTTGTATTCTGGATTATATTCTCCCCAGTTTGTAGGATCTGTAGAGTAGCCTATCGTATAACAAGGCGTAAGTCCTTCTTTCATTGAACGTTTATTGCAGTATACAATTGCGTTATACCAGCTTACCCAGTTCACCGGGTTATTGTCCGGATCTCCATCTTCATCTCTGTAGTTATAAGGAAGACTTTCCATTACTGCTTTGTATTCTGCTTGCGTAACTTCGTGGTCACACATATAAAAGTCTTTTATTTCTACAGTTCTTCCGTCAACAAATACTTTGCTATCTGTAATCTTACCTGTTATTGTCGCACCTTTTACAAATACAAATTTTTTATTAACTAACCATTTTGCATACAGCGTGATATTGCCGGTCGAACCTTTTGTAATTTCAGTTACTTTCGTTGCAAACGAATTTTCCTTGTACCAACCGTCGAATGTATAATCGGCTTTTGTCGCTTCTTCTTTCAGTGTTATCGTCTCGGTTTCTACATTGTAGCTTTCGGGATTTCCGTCCGCAGCGGTTCCGCCGTTCAATTCGTAGGTGATTTTGTAAGTTTCCAAGTTCCATTTTGCATAAAGTGTAATATTGCCAGTTGAACCTTTTGCAATTTCAGTTACTTTTGTTGTAAATGAATCTTCTTTGTACCAGTCGTCGAATACATAGCCGGCTTTTGTCGCTTCTTTCAGCATTATTGTTTCAGCTTCTGCATTGTAATCGGGAGGATTATCAGCTGCATTTGTTCCGCCGTTCAGTTCGTAGGTAATAGTGTAAGTTTCCAACCACTTCGCAGTGTATTGTATTGTGCGTTTTCTGCCGGGAATGTCAAAGGCAATTCGGGATCCCAAGCAGCAAATGTGTAGCCGGTTTTAGTCGGTACATCTACATCTACTTTCACATCAGCACCGAATTTTCCGGTTATTGTCTTAGCAGCGGTTCCGTTGTCGCAGTTCAGTGTTAATGTAATCATTTTTCTGTTGTAGTAGATTTCTACGATTGTCGAGTAATCCGCAGCTATTTTTTTCTGTTCAAATTTTTGCGCAGTAAATCCGGCATAGCTCTTAGCGGTCGCAGCAGTTTCCGTGTCTGTGCTTCCGTTTTTATCTTCCGCTTCAACCAGCGTATATCCATTATCTTCAACATTTTGCTGATAATGCATTACGGTGTAATTTGCAGATGTTTCTTTTGCTTCATTATTATTATTATTATTATTATTTGGCGTGTCCTCCTCTACGGAACTGCAGCCCCAAACACAGATAATCACCGCCAATAGAATGAAAAATAAGTGTTTTGGTAAATGATAATTTGTCATAGAATAATCTCCTTTTTACTAAAATAGAGATACTTTATCACATTTTACTCGACGCAGTAAAAATTTTTTCTTATTTTATTTTGCATTCTTTGCTTGCGATAAAAGTTAGTCATCAGTTGTAAGTTATTGGTTACTGGATTTGAATTTTATTTTTTATGGAATTAGAGCATGTTTTTTCTGTTCGTTGTCATTTATGCGCAAGTGTGCCGCAAGGCGAACGTAAACACGTGGATCTATTCTAACATTTATAAGAGATTGTCAACCGAGTTTGCTTCGCAAACGTCGTGGATCGAGTCCGACAATGATAGGTGAAATAAAAGGCACAAGGCAGAAAGCTGCCGGCAATGATAAGGCAATCAGCACAAAGTTTTAAAGCTTTTCTATTTCCTCAATTGACAATCCGGTAACAGACGCTATTTGGTCTTGCGGTAAACCTAAGGCGATTAACTTTTTTGCAGTTTCAATAGCCTTTTGGTATGCGCCTTGAGCAATGCCTCGCTTCTCGCCGATTGCGA
>JBNMHA010000124.1:0-6723 GCA_050872545.1 Spirochaetales bacterium
ACAACGAATCCGCAGCTACAGACAAACCAGCAATACCGGTGGCCATAGTTCTTAAAATATCTTTATCATGCAGCGACATCTGAAGCGATTCATACGCGTATTTATCGTGATTGTAATGAATTACGTTTAGTGTTCTGATATACAGTCCGGCAAGCCACTCAAGCATTGCGTCATATTTTTCCATAACTGTGTCAAAATCAAGATATTCATCACGAATCGGCTCAACTCTAGGACCGACCTGAATTTTCAGCCGTTCATCTATACCGCCGTTAATTGTATAAAGCAATGCCTTAGCCAAATTAGCACGTGCACCGAAAAACTGCATTTGTTTGCCTACACGCATTGCAGAAACACAGCAGGCAATCGCATAATCATCACCGTAATACTGACGCATTAAGTCATCACTTTCATACTGAATAGCTGATGTTTCAATTGAAGTCTTTGTACAGAAAGTTTTAAATTTGCGCGGAAGACGTTCAGACCACAAAACAGTCAAGTTAGGTTCCGGTGCAGGTCCTAAATTCTTCAATGTGTGAAGGAAACGAAAGCTGTTTTTTGTTACAAGGGAACGACCGTCAAATGCCATTCCACCAATAGATTCGGTAACCCAAGTCGGATCTCCGGAGAACAAATCGTTGTATTCCGGCGTTCTTAGGAATCGGACAATTCTTAATTTTATTACAAATTGATCTACCAATTCCTGAACTTCTTCTTCAGTCAATACGCCGTTCTTTAAATCCCTTTCGGTATAAATATCAAGGAAAGTTGATACTCGTCCCAATGACATCGCCGCACCGTCTTGCTCTTTTACTGCCGCAAGATACGCAAAATAAACCCATTGGAATGCCTCTTTTGCATTTGCTGCCGGCTTGCTTATGTCAAAACCGTAAGAAGAAGCCATTATTTTCAATTCTTCTAAAGAGTCAATCTGCATTTCGATTTCTTCACGTTGACGGATAATTTCATCAGTCATAACAGGCACGTTAAGCAACTTTTTTTGTTCTTTTTTGTCTTTTATTAGCCAGTCTACACCGTACAGTGCTACACGGCGGTAGTCACCTATAATTCGTCCGCGTCCGTAAGCATCGGGCAAACCGGTCAAAAGAGCGGCATGACGTGCCGCACGCATTTCTTCGGTATAGCAGTCGAAAACTCCGTCATTGTGAGTTTTTCTGTGCTGAGTAAAAATCATCTCAGTTATAGGATCAAGACTGTATCCAAAAGCACCGAGAGCTGTTTTCACCATTTTTAAACCGCCGCGCGGATAAATTCCACGTTTCAGCGGCTTATCGGTCTGCAAACCGACAATTACTTCATTATCTTTATCTATATAACCTGCACAATGAGATGTTATAGAAGAAGGAAGTGTAGTTTCCACATCAAGAATTCCTTTCTTTCTTTCTTCCTTCATTAAGTCCAGCAACTTATTCCAAACTGTAGTTGTTTTCTTTGTAGGACCGCATAGAAAACTTTCATTGCCTTCATATTCCATGAAGTTCTTCTGTATAAAGTTTCTTACATCTACACGAACATTCCAACCGTCCTTACGAAAACCTTTCCATTGTTCAATATCTATCATAATCACCTCCACAAATGTCGATCATAAATAATATGCCTAAACACTACCTTTTATACCACTTTGTCAAGGTTGTTGTAAATCATGAAACGCATTAAAAATATTTTTTATAGGATTAGAGACTAGAATAATCGACTGAAATTGTATTGCTAATATTGAAAAAGAATGTACTTCCTAATTTCTTTTTCTTATAAGAAAGTACATTCCAATTATTTTTTTTGCAGCAGATGATTTAAATTTTTTACTGCATCGGTTTTAATAACTGATTCTCGGTTTGCATTTTGTATATCAGTGAAAATTTCCTTGCGGAACACTTTCACATTTTCAGGAGCATTAATTCCTATTTTTACGTAATCGCCTTTAATGCTTACAATCGTAACTTCGATATTATCACCGATAACAATTGCCTCATTTTCTTTTCTTGCTAAAATCAGCATTCCCCCTCCTTCTCAGTATGAAGAGGCTGACGAACAGAATACTTATCGTTTGTACTGATAACTTGCTTAGCTTTATGATTTTCCTTGTTAATTACAAGCGGTCCCAAAAGATTGGCAGTTGTCTTTGCCGGGTCATTATTAAGATTAACAATACTGAACAGCAAATAATCATCATCTTCTTTCAGACCTATCGATTCCAAATCAACTTCAACCACAGATAATTTATAATTTTCATCAACTAAAGTCGGATCTACAAGAAGAAACGCTATCTCCGGTATACCTTCCGCCTGCAGCCAATAAAACGGACTGTTTTCGCTGCTGTTAAGAAGAACGTATTCCTGAACATCTTCCAAACCAAACAATCCTTCTTCTATAAATATTCTCTGTTTTTCCGAAACTTCAATTTCACCAAAGATTCTTGTCAGAATTTTCATCTACTCTCTTACCTCATAATATTTTTAATATCATGCAATTTTTCTATTTATCGGAAACATCCGCATGATTTACGAACTGCCTTCCTTTATTCATCGCCCGGTTAATCAAAATCGGAGACTTAAAGTTCACATCAAAATCACCGGCATTGTTTCCTTTTATAAAAGGACAAAGTACCAAAACTTCATCCGGCAAAACATCGCTTTCACATCCTACAGACTGCAAATCGTCCGCATCAAGCCGAAGCCGGAAGTTTTTCTCCACAACAAAAGGATCAATTAGGAAAAAAGAAATTTCAGGATAATCCCTTGCTTGCAAACAGTAAAGAATTTCATCTTCACTTACAGGCAACAAAATATAATTGCGGATATTCGCAGCTCCGTGCAGACCTTCCGCAAAGGAAATCTGCTGATCATCCGAAACTTCTATTTTTCCAAAAACTTCCGTCAGTACTTCCATAAACTACCGCAGAAAATCCATCAGCGATGTTTTTGTAATTTTTGCTAAACTGGACAATGCCGCTTTATGTGCAAAATCCAACGCTGCTAAATCAGTTAAAGCTTTTGCCATATCAACATCTTCAAGTTTAGACATATTTTCTGTATATGCAGCTTTATCATCACCTAAACGTTCTGATAAATAATCAAGACGATTCTGCAACGCTCCGGTTTTTGCCTGATGGAAAGTAATATTATTTACCGCTTCATCAAGTGCGCCGAGGTAACGTCCTCCAATATCTTCCGGATTGTTCTGAATCATCGCGTCACGCAAACCAATCAATACATCAAAAATACTTCCGCCGAAAACATCAGCATCTTTATTGTAATTATTCGGACCGAAAGGATAACCTTCTTCGATAACGCCTAAATTCTGAAGAACATTTCCGCCTTCAATATCAGCCATTTCAATTCTATGCGGATGTGCTGATTTAATAATTAATCCGCCGTCCGTAATATCCACCGACGCATTTACCGCAGCATCGCTTTTGTTGATTTTATCCATAATCGCATAAACGTTGTCGCCGCTTTGGAAATCAATACGCACTCCGTCAATCATTACAGCTGCATCATTTTCCAAACGAAAATCCGCTGTATTAACTTTTGAATGAACTTCAAACTGTTCTGCCCAAAATAATTCGCTTCCTGCCGGAACAGCAGATGCATATTCATTGAAATCAATCTCACGCAAATGTTTACCGCTGTCGCCAAGATAATGAACTTCGGTAATCATTGCAGTATCTGCACCTTTTACAGCACCTTCTATCACTTCAAACGGCTTTGTATATTGATGACCGCTGAATAAGTAATTTCCTTTATATTTGGAATTTGCTTCCGTTATCAAATTTCGCAGAAGTTGATCCACTTCCTGTGACATTGCAAGTCTATTTTCTTTATTATAAATACCGTTTGCGCCCTGCACGGCAAGTTCACGCACTCGCTGCAACATGTCAATTGTAGACGCCATTTTAGATTCCGCCAACATTCTTTCACCGGCAAGGTCATTTATATTTCGTTCCAGCTGTTCGATCTTGAACATCTTGCTGTGAAAAGTCATCGCTTGAGTTACATCAACCGGACTTTCGCTCGGCAGCCGATGTTTTTTCCCGGTACTGATTTGGTTGTTGACTTTATCCATCATGTATTCACGGTTTGTTAAGTGATACATACTGTTGTCGTTTGTTGTATTAGTTCCTATTCTGTAAATACTCATAATCTGTGCCTCCATTCACCGGATTTTAATATTTGGTTTTATATTCGGAACTGCATAACAATAGATTTAATTTTGCCCACTTCCTGTGCTTAAATCTTTGCTATCAGTGTTTCCAACATCTTATCCATCTCAGAAACAAATTTCGCAGTAGCATTGTAGCCATGCTGAAATTTTATCAAGTTCGCAAATTCTTCATCCAGATTTACCGCACTTACCGACTTGCGCAGATTTTCCAGATTGTTCATCATTGTTTCCTGTACCTTGAATCCGCTTTCAGCTTCTCTGGCACGAGAACCGACATCGGCAACTAAATTTTCAAAGTATTGAGAAAACGTCATCGACATTCCGACCATAACGTGATTTTCTTTCAAGCTGCCTATTCTTAACGCATTTGAAGAATCACCAGAACCGTTGGAAAGATTTTTCACGCCGTCGCCGGTTGTATCAATGCCGCCTGCAGCAGCAATATAATTCACATCGCTTTTAATTTTGCTTTCCACTGCCATATAAACAGCCGGATCGGTCAGCGGCGCAATCGACCAAACGCTGTCTTCACGCAGTTTGGCAACTTCACCGACATTAGAAGAATCAAATGCGCCTTCTGCTCCGGACTGCTGCAAAACGCCGGCATAACCTGTCAGGAACATTCCGCTATCTTCAATGTGGCGCAGAACGAAATCAGGCGTTGCTTCATCAGTAAAATAATCTGCTTTCAGCGAAAGTTTTCCCTGTGCATTCACAAACGCATTTACGCCTGCACCGGCTTCATTTATTTTGTCAATTACACGCTGCAGCGTATCGGTTTCAGTATATTCTACAATCGCTCCGTTTAAATTCATTTCACCACGAATGCCAATCTTGTCATTAAGGTCAACTTTGTTTGTTCCGCTTACTTTAAATAAGAAAGTAGAATCGTCCACTCCGTCACGGTCAACATCGAAATTACCGCTGGCATCTGTAGTGTAAGGATACTCGGTAAAGAAAGAATTTCCCGTCGTGCCGTTCAGCCCGAATCCGTCACGATGAATTTCGTTTACCAAATCCGCAACATTTACCGCAAATGAATTGATTTTCTTTTGTTCCTCATACAAATCCATATCACGTAAATCTACAAGTCCCGCAAGTTCTCCGCCTCGGAACTGAACCATTTCTCCATCTGCCCAGTAAATATCACTGTAGCCTCGATTTGCCGAATCCGGAATCATTTTAAGCTGTTCGTATTCGCCGCCCTGAACAAGCATTTTTGAACCGATATACAAAACAAGCTCATTTGAATCTTCACGTGAAATATTAACATCGGCAATCTTTGACAGCCGGTCAATAAACAAATCTCGCTTATCATACAAATCGTTAGGATTGTCGCCTACAGCTTCACTTCTTAATATTCGCTCATTCAAACCGGCAATTTTTTTAGCCAAATCATTTACTTCTTTGGCCTTTTCTTCAATTTCCATATTCACATTATTGCGAATATCGGTCATTTGCTGAAAATGGTGCCGAACGCTGTTTGTCAAAATATTTGCTTTTTCCACAAGTACGGTACGTGCAGACTTTTCTTCCGGATTATTTGCCACATCGCTCCAAGCATTCATGAATTCATCAAAGCCGCGTCGCAGCGTGTTGTACATCATCGGATCATTGTAAACACTAGGTTCAGCATAAACGAGTTGCATTTGGTGCAGATATTTATTTTTCATATCAAAGTAACCAAAATCTTTTGATGATGAAATAATTCTGTTGTCTACAAGCTGATCGCGAATTCTTCTTACCGAAGCGACTTCCACACCTTGACCGATTTGTCCCGGAGTATTCTCCCTGCTTAAACCGGGAATATACAAAGGTGAAAATGTCTGAAGCTCTATTTTTTGCCTTGAATAACCTTCTGTATTCAGATTATTCAAGTTCTGTCCGGTTACATTCATTGCTTGCGTATGAGCTACAAGCGAACGTTTGCCCATCTCAATTCCGTGAAATGTTGAAATCATATCTTCTCCTTTCTAAATAGTTCGTCGAAACATTACCGGAGCACCGGCACCCGAACGTTTGTTATTTTTTCCTACACTGTAAGTATTTCCGCCGAACGGCACATTATTAAACAACTTGGAAGCTTTTAACTTTGCGACATAAAGTGCATCTTTAAGCAAAGCTACATTGATTGCTTCTGCATCACGATACTGCAAAATTAATTTTTTAATTTCTTCTTTTTTTGCTGATATAAGATTTTCCGTCATAACTTCAGCCGTATCTTTTGATGAAGACACATCTGTCTTCATGCGAGATAAAAGCCTGTCGAGTTTACGTTCCGTAACAGACAGCGCACCTTTAAGATTATTTTGTTCATTTGTAACCGCAGAAAGCTTTTCCCAATCCTGACTTGAGATTACATTTTTCTTCTCGTCCGCAAGACTGCACAGCTGCTGCAAAATTTCTTGAAGTGTTCCGTACAAAGAAAGTTTATTTATTGATAATCCGTTTTCTTCTGGTACCATCCGTGGTCTCCATACTGTTAGATTCAAAGCAATCCGCTGATTTTTTTCCGGACAGACTGCTTCTGAAATGGAATGTCGG
>JBNMHA010000125.1:0-6688 GCA_050872545.1 Spirochaetales bacterium
ATAAATACGCGCGTAATTCAGCCCCTCGCCCCAAACCTTCGGAGCAGAAGCAGTTGCGTAATCGGCCGAGAATCTTCCGTTTCCTTTTCTGATTTGGTACAAAAATTCTACATTTCCCATATAACAAAGATCCAAACCTAAAAAATCAACCGAACAGCTTTCATCAAGGGTATCCGTCAAATCCACTGCACAAATCCAACGCTGTGTATCACCGTCATTTAAAATATTTCTGAAAATATTATCAGAATAAATAGTGGAGCTGACTCCGCCGCCGTGACCGCCTAAAAACATTCCGTAATACTTCGCCGGGTAATTTTTTTTGCAATATGAAATAAAAGCCTGCAAAACTATCGCATCGCCGGTATCAACAGAAGATTCAGAAGTTTGATAAACATCCTGCAAGTCAATGCGTGTCAACTTATTTTTCTCCACACGAAATACACCAGTTCCGGAAAAACTTTTCCCATAAATCGAATATTCTTTTGAAGCACCGACATCAATCAACACCAAAACATTGCATGTTCCGCTGTATCCATTTACTGCCTCTTCTATATCTTCACACAAAAACGAAGCAAGACCATTAGAATCACCGGCACAATAATGCATTACAGTCCAATCTGTGTTTTTAATGTATTCAGATTCGGGCTCACATTCATTAACACATGAGTTATCAACATTACAGCCAATTAATAAGATGAACGACAATAAGTAAATAGAAAGCTGCAGCATAGTGAAATTATTTTTTCTCATGTTACCTAATATTATACAGAATAAAAAGTAAATCTAATAAATTACTTCCATTCAAGATACTTTGCACACTTTTCTTGTTGATAAAATGCAAGTTTGTCACTCAAAGTTAAACTGTCGCTAACAGCATCTAATCCCGGGCAACGATTTTTCTCAATGACCCACTCCGCATCATCCTCTACAAGAAACGGCCAAAACGGAAAAGCTCTGCATTGCAGCGGTCGCGCTTCATAAATCGAGCAGCCTTCCTTTTCCCAAAAAATACAGTCATAGTTTTTCTTTTCTTTCAGCCCTACATAAACTTTGGAATCTCTGTAAATTTCCCGGCAATACTTTTCTATGAATTTATCACGTGAAATATTAAGCAGTGCCGCTGCATTGTCCGCATCTTCCGCTGTCAGCATAACCATTCCCGGCTCAATTCGACAGCAACGCGAACATCTTTTACAGGCAAATTTTCTTTTTGATAATTTTTCTACTAACTGAGTTTCAGAGAGAGCCATTTGCAGCCTCACAAGTTTGAAAAGAGTAAAAAAAAAGAGTCTTTATAAGACTCTTGGGGAGAAAGGGATTTGAACCCCTGTAGACATAGTCAACAGATTTACAGTCTGTCGCCTTTAACCACTCGGCCATCTCCCCGTTTAAAAACATAGCCGGCTAAAGGAATTGAACCCTCAACCTGCTGATTACAAGTCAGCTGCTCTACCAATTGAGCTAAGCCGGCAAACAATGTCTAAACGATGTTTACTGTATACACTATAATCAGAATCATGTCAAATGTTTTCTGCATTTTTTTTCATATTTTTTTGACTAAAAACTTATATGGTATTTAGGCGGGTATTTTTTAAACAAACCTTGTATTACTAAATCAAGTTCATTACCGGACGGAAACTGTGAAGTCGTATTCAAAACAATACTGTAGCCTTTAGAATTTTCTACTATTACAGGAACAAACAGACCGGCACACAATACGTCTTTTACTTTTTTCTTTGGAATATAATCATTCTTTGATTTCAAAGAGCATGTACCGATGTCTCCCAAAGTATTTTTAGAACCGTCATCTTCCGAATATAGTTTAAACATATCGGTAAAAGTTACATCGCCCATTTCTATATCATAAAAGGCTTGCGATACTCTGTTTTGAACCATTTTCTTTTCTGCTGCAGTTTTCTTTTGAGTAGAAAAAAATACATGCGAAACTTTTGTTGCTGATAAAAGATTCTTTTTTGCGAAATATTTCATCTTCAAAAGGAAAAAAGTTGATTTATTCAGAAAATCTTCCATATCGGCATAAGGATCTGTAGTATCAAAATACGCTTGTACCTGCTGTTCATTATTCAAATCAATGCCGATTTTATTGAAATAATATTCCGTATAGTACAAAACTTCAGACTGTTTCACTGTAATTTGCTCATCAAGACACGCATTAGTAAATAGTAAATCAAGAACCATTGAATTCAATACATTCAAAATATTTTCACTGTTCCATTCTTTTACCGACTGATACCCGGACATGTAAACTTTCAATTCCAATGCGGTAACTCCGTATTCTCCGACCTCAACCACAACTGCATCGTCCGATAAATCTCCAAGTGTTGTATGTAAAGTCTGCGCCGACATCACCGCAGCACAAAATACAAGCTGCATTAACAAAAATAAAATTGCCTTCTTCATAATTTTCCAAAAATCCTTTTTTAAAATTTTATTTAGCTTTCGACACAAAGGCTGCAAAAAACAAGTACAAATAGCTTTTTTACATCTTTCATT
Organism: Spirochaetales bacterium; assembly: GCA_050872545.1. GTDB lineage: Bacteria > Spirochaetota > GWE2-31-10 > GWE2-31-10 > GWE2-31-10 > RGIG8597. The sequence goes on from JBNMHA010000125.1 coordinate 2,515, forward strand.
GAAAACAATTCAATTTTATGCTAACTCTTTCCCAATTATCAACCAAAAAGTTTTGTTTCCGACATTAAAATAATCACATAATTTTGTTTTTATTTTTTAGGGAAATATCCCACCAATATTATTTCAATAACTTAATCATTTCAGGAAGGTACAATGCATAACTTCATTATGTTTGGAAATTTGAAAACAGAACCGGGTACACCGTATTTGCTTGGTGCAGAACTTAATCAAAACGGCTGCAATTTTGCTATTTTTTCTAAGAACGCAACCGCAGTTTCATTGTTGTTGTTTGAAAACCCGAATGATTCAAAACCTTCGCACATTTTGGATCTTGACCCTAAAATAAACAAAACAGGTGACATTTGGCATATATTTATTGCCGATATAAAAGAAGGTCAATGCTACGGTTATACGATTGACGGTCCTTATTGGCCTGATAATGAAGGTCACCGCTTTAATAAAAATAAATTGCTTTTAGATCCTTACGCAAAAGCAATTTCTGGAAAATACGACTGGTCAAAACCAGAAGTATTTGCATACCAAGTCAACAGTCCGCTCGGAGATTTGTCTTTCAGTGAAGAAAATAATTTTGGTTTCACCGCAAAATCAGTTGTTGTCGACGGACAGAATTTTGATTGGGAAGGCGATATGGCGTTGTCTACTCCGATGAAAGATTCAATCATCTACGAAATGCACACACGTGCCTTTACAATTAACAACAAAAACGGAAAGTACGAACCGGGAACATATTTAGGAATAATAGACAAAATTCCGTATCTCAAAGAATTGGGAATCACAACCGTAGAACTTATGCCGGTACATCATTTTAATCATAAGGAAAATTTTAAGAAGAATCCGCTGACAAATGAACCTCTGTACAATTTTTGGGGATATTCCTCACTGGGATTTTTTGCGCCGGATAGCTGGTATGCAAAAAATGAAAGCGGTCTTAATGCGGTTTATGAATTCAAGGAAATGGTAAAGGCTCTGCATAAAGCCGGAATCAGCGTAATCCTTGACGTTGTTTACAATCACACCGGTGAAGGCAACGAATACGGACCGACTGTTTGCTTTAAAGGAATCGACAATTCAATATATTACATGACAGAACAGGGCAGATACTACAAAAACTATTCCGGCTGCGGAAACACATTAAACTGCAATCATCCGGTTGTAAAAAGATTAATACTCGACAGCTTGAGGTACTGGGTTGTTGACATGCACGTTGACGGATTCCGTTTCGATTTGGCTGCAATTTTAGGTCGTGATGAAAATGGGAACTGGGTACCGAATTACTCCATTTTGAATGAAATCAGCAATGACCCGATTTTAAGTTCGGCACAAATTATCGCTGAAGGATGGGATGCTGCCGGATTATACAAAGTAGGTGATTTTCCTGCCGGTTGGGCAGAATGGAACGGAAAATTTCGCGATGCAATACGCGGATTTGCAAAAGGCGACAATAACCTTGTCGGTGAACTCGCACAGCGACTTTCAGGAAGTGCCGATTTATTTTCACTAAGAAACCGCCGCCCTTACCACAGCATAAATTTTATCACTGCGCATGACGGTTTTACACTAAACGATATTGTGACATACAACACAAAGCACAACATTGAAAACGGAGAAGGAAACCGTGACGGCAATAACAACAATGTCAGTTGGAATTGCGGACAGGAAGGCGTTACAACCGATGAAACTATTCTTGAACTGCGTGAACAGCAAATGCGCAATTTATTCACATTGCTGATGATAAGTCAGGGAACTCCGATGTTTTTGTACGGTGATGAAGTAAAATTTTCCAAAAACGGAAACAATAACACGTACTGTCACGACAACAAACTTAACTGGTTTGACTGGTCTTTATACAATAAGAACAAAAGATTTTTTAATTTCTGCAAAAATATGATTGAATTCCGCAAAGCTCATCCGGTACTGCGGCGAACAAGCTTCTTTACCGGAATGAATTCCAACGGAAATAGCTCTTCCGATATAAGCTGGCATGGTTTTGAAATTGGAAAGCCTGATTGGAGTGAAAACAGTCACTGCATAGCATTTATGCTGAATGGGAATAAAGCTGTAACAGGTGCGGACTTGAATGACAACAATATTTACGTTGCAATCAACGCCCATTGGGAAAACCAGACATTCCACTTGCCCACACCTGCAATAAAGAAATATTGGCATTTGGCAGTAGACACTTCTGCGTCTACAGGATTCAAAACACCGGGAAAGGAAACACGTGTAAAAACTTCGGTTATCACCGTCCCACCGAGAAGCATAATTATATTAATTGATAAGTAAAGGCTGATATGACTGAGAATAAAAACAAAGTTATTCCTAATTTCTTTGTAATAGAAGGACTCGACGGTGCCGGAACAACCACACAGGCAAAAAAATTAGCTGCAGAACTACCAAACAGCGTTTTTACCTGCGAGCCGACCGGCAGTGAAATAGGTAAGCTGCTAAGAAAGATTCTCAGTCACAGCGTGTCAATCGACAAAATTACTTTGGCTCATCTATTTGCGGCAGACAGAAGCTGGCATTTATACGGTAATAATGGAATTATCAGCCAATCTAAAGAGCACAGAATATTTTGCGACAGATACATTCTTTCCTCATTTGCATATCAAAGTATTGATGTAGATGAGGAAATTATTTTAAATTTGAACAAAAACTTTCCGATTCCGCAGACAACCTTTTTTATTGATACGCCGGTTGATATTTGTATGCAGCGACTGGAAAAACGAAGCAACCGTGAAATTTACGAGTTTCAGGAATTGCAGATAAAAATTCGAGAGAAATATTTAAAGGGAATTGAAATACTTAAAAGCACTGGCTGGAATATCCACACTATCGACGGCACTAAAGCAATTAATGAAATTTTTACTAATATTTTTAAATATATTTAATTAGAAAATACTTTTTCACTTCATGAAAATTTTATTTTTCCGACAATTAAAGAAGAATCATTTTCATCATGAGGGAAAATATGGAAAACAAGATTTTTTACTTCAGTAATACTGGAAAAAGTTTTTGGGCAGCTCTTACGTTAGCAAATGAATTAACAAACTGTGATATTATTGCAATAAAAGACTACGATACAAATACGCCTATACGAGCACAAAAAATCGGTTTTATATTTCCTGTATTTCGAGGTGGACTTCCGGAAATTGTTAAACGTTTTTTGTCTGAATTAAAAATCGACGGAACTCCATACATATTTTCAATTCATACTTACAGCAATAACGACGGAATTACATCCTTGCAGATAAGAGAAAAGATGCTCTCATTCGACACCCCGATTAATGCAGTTTTTCCATTAAAAATGAGAGAAAACTACAGTCATAATGTTTATGCTAATAAATTTGATGAAAATGCAGTATCAAAAATGCTGCTAAAAGCCCAAAAGAAACTTTTAAAAGCCGCAAAAATTATTTCCACCGAGCAAAATTACCTGAAAAACAATTTCATTCCATTTACAAAGCATAAGCGCAGAAATGCAGCAAAGTCTTTACAAGTGAAAAAAATAATAATCTGTTGAGAAGTTTTTGTATTTTTGCCTAGAGCAGTATTCGAGGTTGGGATTACGGCCTGCTCTCTATTCTGCAATGGTATTGCGCACTATTCGGTAGTGGGATTAAGCTCTGTGCACATTTCGCAAGAAGTAACCAAAAGAAGCAAAAATGTTCAAAAAAGAGACGCAGTAGGCAAGAAAACAGTAGAATTTGCAAATCAAAGGCTGAAAAGTAGTGTGAGATAATCGCATTTTGGTATAAAAATAAGGTTTTGCAGTTTCAAAAGGGCGTAGTTAGCCTGTAAGCAATGTCAATAATTATGAGAAAGTAGAATAAACTAAGAGTTCACATCAGAAATTAACGATAATTTACTGCGAAAATTGCCGCAGCTCCTCCGGCAAGAGTGGCTCCCAAACCTCGTAGAATGGATAATCAGACAATTTTGAACTTCTGACCAGACCTGCCCGAATAGGATTCTGCTCGATATAGATGAAAGTGCGCACGATTTCCTCAGCAAACTCCACAATTTTACTGAAAAAACGCGCCTCCCAAGCCGGCCCCTTAATGCCGAACCGCCGATTGAGCCACTGTGTAAAGCACTGCTTGATGTACTGCATAATTTTCGAAATGTCCTCGCCGCTTCCGGGACAGATGAG
>JBNMHA010000126.1:0-6647 GCA_050872545.1 Spirochaetales bacterium
AATACGAGCAAGAAGTGCGTTCTGTGCTTCAAATTTTGGGGATTTCAAATCTTGACACTAAAATGAAAAAACTTTCCGGCGGAATGCTGAAAAAAGTCGGATTGGCACAGGTGCTTATAGAAGATTGCAAACTTCTAATTCTTGACGAACCGACAAACCACCTTGATATGACAACAATTTCTTGGCTGGAAAATTATCTTATAAAAACAAACAAAGCCGTTCTGATGGTAACGCACGACAGATATTTTCTCGATAATGTCTGCTCCGTTATTTATGAGATTGATAATCAAACAATTTATTCATATAAAGGCAACTTTTCATATTACCTTGAGAAAAAAAGTGAAATGCAGCACGCAGCACAACGCAGCGACGAGCGAATTGAATCGATTCTGCGTAAAGAAATGGAATGGCTGAAACGTGGGCCTAAAGCGCGCGGAACAAAGGCAAAAGCCAGAAAAGATGCAATTTACGCAATGATTAACAGAGAAAAATTGCAAAAAGATAAGGGCTTTGAGTTTGCAATCGAAGGACGACGGCTCGGCGGAGTAATTCTTGAAGCTGATGATCTGTGCAAAAGTTTCGGCGGTAAAAAATTACTGAGTAATTTTTCGTATACTTTCAAAAAAGGTGAGCGGCTCGGTATCTTCGGCGAAAACGGAACCGGGAAAACCACTTTTTTGAACTTGCTTACTCAAGCAATAAATCCGGACAGCGGAACAATCAAAAAAGGAATAAATACACACATTGCGTATTACAATCAAGATCCGCCGATGCTTTATTCCGATACAAAAGTAATCGACTACATGAAAGAAGCCGCCGAAGTAATTCATTTGCCGGACGGAACAACTCTTTCTGCTGTAAAATTTCTGGAGCGTTTCGGTTTTACATCAAAACATTTGTATTCCCCTTTAAATCAACTTTCGGGCGGAGAAAAACGTCGTGTTTACCTTGTCCGGCTGCTTCTTGAAAATCCGAATTTTCTGATTCTCGATGAACCGACTAACGACCTTGATATTCAAACTATGTCAATATTAGAAGATTTCCTCGACAATTATGCCGGCTGCTTAATTGTAGTATCGCACGACAGATATTTTATGGACAGAACAATTGATCATATACTGATATTTTCCGGAAACGGCGATATATGCGGATTCGCCGGAAACAGTTCTGATTACCTTGCGTTTAAGCAAGAACAAGAACAAAAACCTGCAAAAGACGAAAAGAGTGAACGAAAAAATACTGTCGAAAAACCAAAGTCAACAGCTACAAAAAAAAGGCGTTCATTTAAAGAAAATCAGGAATTTCAAAACATTGAAAATGAAATTGCAGATTTGGAAAATGAAAAAAATGAATTGGAAACATTTTTCAGTTCCGGCGAAAGCGACCCACAGAAAATAAAAAATGCAAATCTGCGTTATGACGAACTCTGCTCTATTCTGGAAAAAAAGTACCTTCGTTGGGAAGAACTTGCCGCAATGGAGGATTAAATGAATATTCTCGTAATATCAGGCGAATTTCCGCCGTTTGCAGGCGGTGCCGGAACGTACTGCAATTATCTGGTAAAAGCACTTGCTAATATTGGGCATGATGTAACTTTAATTACAAAGCATTACAAAAAAAATGCCGAACATGAAGCTGAAATTGACAAAACTTTAGCCGAACAGAATATAAAATGCATTCGTATGCCGTATTCAAAATTTACATTTATGATTTTCTGGTACAATACAATTTCAGCTTTTTTGAAGCACAACAAGAATTTCAATTTTGTAATTCTAAACGGTGATGCGGCACAGCTTGTCTGCTGCAAACCTAAACTGAAAAAGCGGCTTGGAAAATACATTACAATTCAGCATGGCAAATCTGCGTATGATTTATTAAACAAGAGCCGTTTTTTGATAATGCTTCATATAAAAAAGCAGCTTGATATTTTTTTCCGTAATGCAGCTGCAAATATTGCAATCAGCCATAATTTAAAAGATAAGCTTGAGCAATCTGTTAAAATGCCTAATCTTCACGTGATTCTCAACTGCATTGACAATAAAACATTCACATTTCCTACAGAAAACAAAAATGATGATACGCTGCAATTGACTACCGCGTCACGCCTTATTCCCGGCAAAAACACAACTGCGGTAATAAAACTTTTTGCTAAGCTGCGCCGTGACTTTCCTAACCTTTATTTAAATATTGCCGGTTCGGGAAGTGAACTGCAAAAATTGAAAGATGAAGCAAAGGAGTTGCAGATTAGTTCGTTTGTAAATTTTACCGGTCAATTAAGTGCGCAGGATTTGTGCAGCTTGTATCAGAAATCAGATGTTTTTATATTGTTAAGCTTTTACGAAAATCTCGCTCTTGTTTACTTAGAAGCCAATGCCTGTGGAATTCCGGTAATCGGCAGTGATGTAGGCGGTACAAGAGAAGCAATTGACGACGGAATTACCGGTTTTGTCGTGCCTTTGGATGATGAAAAAATGATTTATGAAAAGACAAAGCTGCTGCTTGGCAATAAGTCTATACGTAAAAAAATGGGAGAAGCCGGAAAAAAGCGCATTGATGAAAATTTCAGCCTTGCGACATTGGGGAAAAATTTTGATAAACTGCTGAATTCGCTTTGATAAATCTATTGCTAGTTTGCAGCAGATTCCCGTGTCAAGCACGGGAATGACACGTAGTATTTTCACTTTCATGGCAAAAAATCAATGCTTAACGTGTCAAGCACGAGAATGACAAGCAGTATTTTACCTTCATGGCAAAGAATCAATGCTTAACATGTCAAGCATGAGAATGACATACAGCACTTTTATTCCAAGTTATGCAGCTTTGTCTACTGTCTGCAAACAAAAATGCTATGAACCACTGCAAATAGCAATTATATTTTAAACTGCTCAAGTATTCTCTTAATACTTTCTATATTTTCCTTAGTGTTTGCGGCGACATCTGAAACATGCTGAGTTGATTGAGTAATATCACTTATTCCCAAACTCATTTCATCCATACTGCTTTCCACAGACTCGGAAATTATGCCAAGATTATCAGTTTCCGCTTTCACCTTGCGAGTAGCCGCAAACATTGTTTTAGATGTAGACTGAACGTTATTTGTAGAATCATTCATAGCTTTCAGTGCCGCTAATACTTGTTGAGAAGCTTCATTTTGTTCTGTCATTGCAGCGTCAATTTCATGAACCAAATTGTTTGTTCCCGAAACTTTTTCTGTAATCAAAGCAAATTCTTCCACTGATAATTTTGAAGAATCAACTATTGAATGAATAACCTTTGTTATATTATCAAGCTCTGTTTTTATAGATTTAGACTGGGCAGAAGAACTTTCCGCAAGCTTGCGAATCTCATCTGCTACAACGGAAAACCCCTTGCCTGATTCACCGGCATGAGCAGCTTCAATTGCGGCATTCATTGCCAAAAGATTTGTTTGGTTTGCAATATTGGAAATTACATTATTTGCTTCTGCAAGGTGTTCCGACTGCTACGCCATTTCCGCAATTTGTTTTGCAACTTCGTCCTGACGTTTTTTAGTTTTTCCTGTTATATCAAGCAAAGTTTCAAATTCATTAGTCATTTTTTCTACAGAACCTGAAACAGAGCCGATATTTTCGACCATTTCTTCAATTGCCGCAGAAGATTCTATAATTTCGGCAGTATTGCTCTTTATAAGATTATCAAGCTCTTCAAATGAATCCAAACTTTCTTTCATTGCTTCCTGAACAACATTCAACGCACCCATTTGCTTTTCTACCGAACTTTTCACACTTGCAATGTTAGCCATAATTTCAGATACGGCACCGGCAGACTGCTGTGAACTTGTGGCAAGTGTTTCCCCTGTTTCGTTCAATGCCTCGTAAGTTCGTTTCATATCCGAAATAATATGAAACTGCTTATTGATAAACTCGTTCATTTCGCCGTACATTGCCCCTATTTCATCGTCATACTTAAAATTAAATCGATATGTCAAGTCTGCAAGCCCATCGGCACCGTTTAATTGGTTAAAAACTTTTGCACCTTTCTGAATAGGATTCAAAACATTCTTGTTAATGCTGATAATAAGCACAAGAGCCAAAAACACAATCATGACAAAAATTATAGGAATATCCACAGCGTAAAATTTTAACAAAAAATCATTCACATATTCAATACTGACTCCGGCAAACAACATTGCTCTTTCATTTGGTTCGTCAATGTTGAATTTCATATACGATACTAAAAATTCTTTGCCGTTAATTAAATTCTTTCCGTTGTATTTTTTGCCTTCAGAATACACAGTTGAATAAATTTTACTGTTGTTCAGCTTTGTACCGACCAAATAATTTCCGTCATAATTTTTTATGCTTGTACCGACACGCAAATCATCGACAAACAATGTAACGCTGCAGTCGAGAATATTTGAATACTGCTCTAAAATATCTGAAGATGAAATCTTCTTTTGCAGCAAAAGAACCGCACTGCCAGATTTTAAAGGCAAACGCCCGGCTGCGGTTACAAAAACAGCAGAATCTTTCACCGTAATTTTAACAGTATTGCTGCCTCCTACAGCTGCGGATACAGCTGATTTCTCGGAATCTTTATTAAAAAGAGTACTGCCGTTTAATGCAAACAAAACCTTTGAATTGGAACTCATAACCGCAGCAGCCGAAAGTTTCAAATCATTATTGCTGTTATTAAGCATATCTCTTATTTCGGCACTGTCATTTATATCGTAAATTTCATTATTCTGCAGAAACTCGATATGTTCCTGCAGACTTCTTTTTTCATTATCAATAAAATTTGTTATCTTCTCTGTCTTTTTGGAAAGTGACAATATTTCATTATTTACCACAACTTTTTTCAGTCCGCTGCTTAGCAGCATAAAGAAAATTATGCCGTAAGTCGCAAAACCGATACAAACAATTAATGAAACTTTATTCTTCATCTTCATTTCTTACTCCTAAAACACAACCATGTATTCGTTTTAATATAAAAGAATAAATCATCTGCCTATAATTTCGAGGCAAAGAAGCTAAATTATAGCATTATTTTTCAAAAATAAAGTTACATTTAAATATTAATACAAGCATTTACTGTTTTTATAAGAAAAATATCACACAATGCGCTGTATCCACTTTCTGCTCTTTACTCTGATTAATCCTAATATCAGCCGGACAATTTCTTCTATCGATACCAGTACATAAACCAGCTTAATATCCGCCTTCAAAACAAATGCACCGATTATACCAAGCGGAATTCCCATTCCCCAAGTTCCCAAAACATCAAGAAACAATGTGTAGCGAGTCTGTCCGCCGCTGCGAAGAACTCCGCCGAGTATTACCATATTGGAAACTTTTATCCATAAGAAGAACGCAAATATTATAAGCAGTTGCTTTGCCGTTGTACGAACGCTTTCGCTTACATTGTAAAAACCTGTGTACAGTCCGGCGCACGCTGTCATTATTAATCCCATTACGGCACATCCGACAATGCAAAGTTTGAAAAAGTCCCAAGCAGCGGTATATGCCTGCTTTGCTTTCCCTGCACCCTGCAGATTCCCTATGATAATGCCGGCTGCAGCCGAAAGCCCGGAGAAAAAACCTACCGTTAATCCCTGCATCGGAAATGTTAATGTCATAGCAGCAAGCTGTTCTGTTCCCATTCTTCCATATATTGCAGTATATCCGGAATCTCCTAATGCCCACAAAAGTTCATTCCCTATTGCCGGAAGTGCAGTTATAGAAAAAGCTTTGATAAAATCTTTCGGGCAATGAGTTTTAAACGCCTGCAATACACTTCCCTCATGTGAAATACGCTGCATGTAAACAATCAAAATCACAACTTCGACAATGTACGAAATCACCGTTGCTGCTGCAGCTCCTTTTACTCCAAATGCCGGACAACCGAGAAGCCCAAATATAAAAATTGCATTCAGTCCAGTATTTACAATCACAGCGACAATTCCAGTAATCATAGGAATATTAGCCTTTCCCGTACTTCGCAGAATCGCAGAACAAGCCATGATAAAAATCAACGGAATGTAGCTTAATGCACATATCTGCAAATAAGGTGCACCGGCATTGATTACGGCAGCGTCTGATGTAAAAATTCTCAATAAAACTTTAGGTACTAAAATCGCCGATAAGAAAAACGGAAGAACAAGAAAAAAACATCCGAAAATTGTAGAACGCATTACTTTAGCTATTTGCGATCTGTCTCCGGCACCTTCATATTGAGACGCAAATATTGACGCTGCCGCTGTTATCCCAGAAAGCGTATAAATCAGAATAAAACCCGGTCGGCAGCCTAAACTTACCGCAGCAACAGCCGTTTCTCCCAATTGCCCGATCATTACTTGGTCAATCATTCCCAAAAATGACTGTATTAAACTTTGAACCGATACCGGCAAGGCAATTGCCAAAAGCTTTTTTGCATCAAGTTCTTTTAAGAATTTCCCCATACTAAACTCCTTTCTCCATTAATGTGCCTATTTGAATTGATGAATCAATTAAGTCCTTACCGTGCTGCTTTTTCAGCCGTTGCAGATAAATGTCAAAATGAATATGTTCCGTGACAAGGTTTACAACAAGCCGGTTGTCGCTTATCATACCGAGGAAATCTTTTTCGTCAGCAGGAAGAGGACGGTATTCTCTCCCATAAGGATAAAGTGC
>JBNMHA010000127.1:0-6490 GCA_050872545.1 Spirochaetales bacterium
GCTTGTAATTTTAATGTTCTTTTGCGGTTCCTGAAACTTTAGCTTGCTAATTTTAATGTGAAGTAAAATTTCCAGTAGCTGTTTGCAAAGTTTCTCATTCTGCATAACCTTACAAAACATAAAATCATCGGCAATTGTTAAGTCATTCCAGTCTTTAAATCTACCCATCTTCTTTCCTTGCTTACAGATTAAGAAGTAATTTTTAACTGCTTCTATAATGCTATAAACACAAAAAGTTTCAAAATATTGCATGTTTTCAGAAAAAAAGTGAAGATTTTTGCGAATGGAAACTGGGGACAGACCTATATTCCAATTTAGCATTGAGGTCTGTCCCTTATGCTGCATACCAGCTGAATGTCTTTGAACAAAAAAAGTTGGCGTGCCTAAGGAAGGGAGAGGTTATAGGAGAGGGAAAACTCCGGGCTTCGCCAACTCGGAGGTGGTTTCCCTCTCCTAATTTTTACCCCGTTTTGCCCTAAAAACGAAACTTTGTCGCCGGCTTTGTTTACACTGCGGTATTTTCTACGAAAATACTTCATTAGTGCGTTCGCACTAATCGCTTGCACGGCAAATTGCAGATTGAAGTACAAATGTCAAAAACTTTAAACCAAAGTTGCATTCTTCTAACCAAAAAAACGGTTCCGCCAATGCAAAATACCGACAAGAAATTACAAATCGCATTTGCATAAATGCAGACATTTGAGTATAAAAAGAGCAAATATTTTACAAGGAGCGAAAATTATGAGTTGTGAAAAGAAAGTACCGTTTACACAGGCGGATATTGATAAAATTGCGTCAGAGCATCCGACTCCGTTTTATATTTATGATGAACAGGCAATTCGCGAAAATGCTCGTCGTTTTAAAAAAGCTTTTGATTGGGCACCGATGTTTCGCAATTATTTTGCGGTAAAAGCGACACCTAATCCGGCAATTTTGGAGATTCTGAAAGATGAAGGTTTCGGCGCGGATTGCAGTTCCCTGCCGGAATTGCTGTTGTCGCAAAAAGTAGGGCTTCCGGGCGATTATATTATGTTTACTTCTAATGATACGCCGGCTGAAGAGTATAAAAAAGCTCGTGAAATCGAAGCAATCATTAATCTTGATGATATTTCGCATATTGACTTCTTAGAAAAAACAGCAGGGCTTCCGGAAATAATTTGTTTCCGATATAATCCCGGTCCACTGCGCAAAGGGAATGTTTTAATCGGTAATCCGGAAGAGGCTAAATACGGATTTACGCGCGAACAGCTTTTTGAAGGATATAAAATTCTTCTTGATAAAGGTGTGAAACGTTTTGGATTGCATACAATGATTGCTTCAAATGAACTGAATGCAGATTATTTTATTGAAACTGCTAAAATGATTTTTGAACTTGCGGTGGAAATTAAAAATAAATTGGGAATTTCACTTGAGTTTGTTAATTTTGGCGGTGGAATAGGAATTCCTTATAAACCAGAACAGACACCTGTTGATTTGGAATATGTCGGTAAGGGGATTCAAGCAAAATACAATGAATATATTTTACCGAACGGACTTGATCCGATTCGCATATATATGGAATGCGGACGAGTAATATTGGGACCTTACGGTTATTTGGTAACAAAAGTTTTGCATGAGAAAAATACTTACAAACATTACGCCGGGCTTGATGCATGTATGGCAAATCTTATGCGTCCTGCATTGTACGGCGCATATCATCACATTACAGTTTTGGGAAAAGAAAATCTTCCTTGTACGGAAAAATATGATGTAACCGGCTCGCTGTGCGAAAACAATGATAAGTTTGCGATTGACAGAATGCTTCCTAAACTTGATATAGGTGATACTTTGGTAATTCACGATGCAGGAGCGCATGGTTATGCAATGGGATTCAATTATAACGGTAAATTGCGCTGTGCGGAATTTCTTATGACACCGGAGCATAATTTTAGAATGATTCGACGTGCGGAAACAATCGAAGATTATTTTGCTACATTAAATTTCTAGTGTTTATTTGATAATAACAATTTTTTGGTAACATTTGCCACATTTCTTTCCTGTCAGATTCTGCAATAACAAATAGAAAAACAACTGCCCCGAAAGTTTAGAACTTCCGGAGCAGTTTTTAGAATAGAAGGAATGTCTAATAAGTTTAAGTTCTAGTGGTCATTTCGACGAGCTCAATGACCACTGTAAACGCTCAATGACCGCCACATTTTTAACTTATAAAACAATCACGAGCCGGGATTGTATTCAACAAAAGCACCTGCAGAATAAGTTGTAGTTCCTTTTACAAAAGTAATATCAGGACTCTTGTTGTAAATTCGTCCTATATTATCACCAGAGGTATTCCAATTCGGTTCTGTAGTTTCGGCAACACATCTTACAAAATTGAATCCGACCGTATCATCATAAATTGTAAGATTTATTGTTGTGCCGGAACCGCTTGCTTTTACCCATTGACCGTTATCGTAAAAACCGCCCCAAACCCATGCAAAGATTTCAACATTGTCGTTCCAAATCCAATTATCTGTTGCGGTAACGGTAACATCAACTTTTGCTGGTGGAATCCCCTTTTTTCCTTTTTGCCAAATTTTGAAATTTTCGCCTTGATAAATAGGTAAGTTTCTGTCATAGCCTGTTCCGCTTGGTGACCAAACTTCACCGCCGATTGTCACGATAATTTCACCGTTTGTTCCGGTAATTTTTGCAGCGTAAAGATTTTCACGGCTTTCCAAAACTTGTACAGTGTCGTCGTTTTCAATGCCGATTTCTTGTCTAAGCTCGATTAAGTATTTAATGTGTTCTTTAAAAGTTTTGTTTGTACCTTGAACTGTTTCGCCGCCTCTGTATTGCCAGCCGTCGCCAGTAAAATAATGCTGCCAAGCAACGCAAGGGTAGCCCGGATGTGTCAGAATAAACACATAAGCCAAAGGAACATTGTTCCAATTCAATTCCCAGTGCTGTTGTGTACTTCCTGTATCGTGATTATCTACAAATGTAATGGCATATTGCGGTGCTGAACGCATTAAACTGTTTTGTCTGTCAAGCAAGCTCATATTCCATAGGTTATTACATGATTCATCTATTCTCCCATCCACAACTTTGTACCAACCGAATGCATTGTTAAGATTCTGCTTTAGTACAAAGTCAAACGCTCCTGATTTCTCTCCGATATTGTTTGCAGTCATATTTATCCAACCGTTTATTTGTCTTGCCCAATTAGTTTCATTAATTTCAGGAGTATCATTATAATTATATGCTGGCCAATATTCACCTACGGAAAATTCCGCATTACTCATGGTGTTGTAATAGCCTACATGTGTACCATAAAAACCTTTTGCGAAGTCATAACGCCAACCGACAAAGCCGACACGTTTCAGTACTGTGTTCATCCAGCTGTAAATTCCTTGCTGAACGGCTTCATTGCTGTGGTCAAGATTTCTGTACGGAGCATATAAAACACCTTCGCTTGCATTGCCTTTTTTATTATTAGGTACATTTTCACCGGGATTTCCTGCTTCAAAAAAGGCATCGTCACTGCAAATCGAAATATAGTCATTTGTCCAGCGCGGATTATTAAAATCTGCCCAGGAAGTTGTTCCGGCACGATGATTTACAACAATATCTGCAATAGCTTTTGCAGGTTTAATTGTCTGAATTACGTTTTTAAGTTCTTCTTCCGTTCCATAACAACTATTTAAGTCATTCAGCTCTGTCGGACCGTATCCTTGTGAGCTTGCAGTATCTGTCTTGCTAGGAGGCGGAAACCAAACGTATTCGAACGTATCTTTTATATCATTGGCTGCTGCGAGCATTGTACCGTACCATTTCCCCCAAGCTGGATTGGGATTTTCCAATGTGCATTCGTTGCCATTGTTCGGTGCACTGTCCCAGTTGAATCCCTGAAGCATTACGCCGCTTTTATTTCCATGAATTAATACACTGTTTTTCTTTTCCTTTCCCTTTTCATTTTCTGTGCAAGTCTGGGAATTTTTTTTTGTATATTCTGCACTTGCAATTTCAGAATCTTTAAATCCCGGTTTTATGGCAATAACTCTTAAAGTCGTTGTTTCATCGATTATGATTCCGCTATCAGTGTAAAGTGTGCTTGAAGCGGTTGGGGCTGTGCCGTTTGTTGTATAACGAATTTCTGCGTCCGTAGTATCGGAAAAAACAAAAACTGTAATTGTGTTCCAAAAGTCGCCTTCGGGAACAGAGAAAAACGGAGTTTTAACAGGTTCCAAATCATCTTTTTCAGCTGTTTTGCTACCTTCGGCAAGTTTTGCCGATGGTGTAAATATTAGCTGAACTTGTGCATTTAAATCATTTGGTTCAAGAACGGTTTTGGTTTGGTAAAACTCATTTTGCAATGCTGCATTTTCGCAGCTGAATAATAACATTAGAAGAATTAAGATTAAACATTCATTTGTTCTCATTTTTTACCTCCTAAAAAATATGCAATATTCTTATTGCCATTATTTATTTTCAGTATTATTTTTGCATACGCACGGTTTTGTGCCGTGAAACGTATTCTTGTAGTTAAAGTAGTAGCATAGTATTTCACAGCTTTTTAAAAAGCCGGAAAATAAGAAAGCTTCTGTGGTTTTATACGCTGTGGTGTATCTGATTGCCTCCTTTCAGAAAAAACAAGAAGCGGTAAGGGACTGTTTGAAAAGACAAAGTCATTCATCATGCAGGCTAATAACCTAATTAATGAATGATATTGAAAAACCTTTTTGCAGTCCCAATTCTGTTGTGTTATTTCTGTTTGTACTGAGATTACTGTTTTACTGTGTTTAAATATTTTATTTTTCTATATCCGAATATTAGCATTATAGAATACAAATGAAAGGCTTTTTTCTGACTTTTATATTTTACTCATCTTAGACTTTATGCTTAAACAGTTTACTAACAGGCTGTTTAGTTGTGTAATATGTATGCATTTACGGAATATTTTAAAATGGAATTATTACTACTGAATAATTTTTCCGATTTTACAGAATTATAGTGAATTTAGCATATTGGTCGTATATGTAATTCCCGTGTTGCAAACTGGGAAGTTGATGTGGATTTACAATAGATTATTAGCCTAGTTTCTTTCAAAAACATCGTAGAGCAAACCCAATAATGACATAAAAATATAAAGCTCAACATTTGACCTAATAATCTGCTTCAAAGTTAGCAAAAGTTCAATGATGTTTTTGCCCTGTAAAGTTCTGCAATGACAAACAAAAAAACTGCTCCAAAAGCTAAAACTTTCAAAGCAGTTTTTAGAATAAAATGAATGTCTTATAAGTTTAAGTTCTAGTGGTCATTTCGACATGTTCAATGACCACAGTAATCACACAATAATCACTGTAAAAATTCGATGATCTCCCACATTTTCAACTTATAAAACATCTCATATTGTAGCAAGGTCATTTCGACGAGCTCAATGACCACCCACAATAAAACAAATCACGAACCTGAAGGATGATATTCAACAAACGCACCTACAGAATAAGTTGTAGTTCCTTTTACAAAAGGAACATCAGGACTTTCGTTGTAAACACGTCCGGCGCTGTTGCCTTTTTCCTTCCAATCCGGCTGTGTAGTTCCGGCATGACATCTTGCAAACTTAAAGGCGGTTATGTCACCATAAATTGAAAGCTTAATTGTTGTGCCAGAGCCGCCCGCTTTTACCCACTGACCGCCTCCGTAAGAACCGCCCCAAACCCAGGCAAAAATTACAGCACCGTCGCTCCAAATCCAAGTGTTATCAGGAACAATATTTACAGTAACAACTACTGGTGGAATTCCCGCTACGTCTTTTTGCCAGATTTTAAAGTTTACGCCCTGATAAACAGGGTGGTTTCCGTCATAGCCTGCACCAGTCGGAGACCAGGCTTCACCGCCGATTGCCACAACGATTTCTCCACTTGTTCCTTTGATTTTTGCAGCGTAAAGCGTTGATGTGCTATTTAAAACTTCTACAGTGTCGTCGTATTCAATGCCAACAGATTTTCTAAGGCTGATTAAGTAGTCAATGTGCTCCTTAAATGTTTTTGTTGTGCCGTAAACGGTTTCGCCGCCTCTGTACTGCCAGCCGTCGCCTGTAAAGTAATGCTGCCAGGCTACGCAAGGATACCCCGGATGAGTCAAAATAAACGCATACGCCGCAGGAACGTTATCCCACTTCAATTCCCAGTGCTGCTGCGTGCTTCCTGTGTCGTGGTTGTCTACAAAAGTAACGGCGGTTGCCGGCGCAGAACGCATTAAAGTAGTAGAATCGGCAAGCAGACTCATATCCCAGCTGTCAGTTGAAATTGGCCCGGCTTTGTACCAGCCAAACGCACTGTTAAGCTTCTGCTTCAGGACAAAGTCGAACGCACGCGATTTCTTTCCGGCCACTGAATTTACAGTTGTTTCAGTTTTGTTCACCCACTCGTTCAAAAGAGCGCTCCAGTTACTATCGCCGTCCGGCCAGTACTCGCCTACAGAAAAAGCGGTGTCGGTCATAGCGTTGTAA
>JBNMHA010000128.1:0-6456 GCA_050872545.1 Spirochaetales bacterium
ATTTGTTACATCATCATTTGTTACATCATCATTTGTTACATCATCATTTGTTACATCATCATTTGTTACATCATCATTTGTTACATCATCATTTGTTACATCATCATTTGTTACATCATCATTTGTTACATCATCAGTATATTCCGATTCCAAATCATTAACGGAATCTTCATCACTTTCTTCTTCCGGAAAAATTTCGTCCCAATTGAAAGAGATAGTTTTTTCAGGAATTTCAAGTTCACCGCGATAATATTTATCAACTTCCGGTTCAATTTTATAAGCTTCTTTCAAATAACTTTCGGCTTCATCCCCCTTTTTGCCAGCTTCATCTTTCCATTTTAAAAATACTTCATAATATGAAACTGCCAAAGAAATGCGGTCATGGTCAGTCATTGATTGATAATCTTTTGGTTCAATGGAATTCAAAACAATTGCAGAACAAAACAAAATGCATAATATTAATTTTTTTTTCATCAGTTATCTCCTGTTCTATAAATAAACTTTTTCTTATCAAATTAGAAAATCAAAACTTTATTATCTACGTTTCCCAATACTGCCTGAAACAATGGCTTAATTTCTAAGTTTTTCAGTTTATCCGAGAAATTTGCAATAGGATTTTTTCTTACATCCAACGTGCACAAATACGGCATATCAGCAATATCATCCGGAAGCTGAGAAAGTTTATTGCCATTCATATAAATAAATGACAGCTGCATTTTTCCATCTAAAAATGCCAAAGGAAAATATTTTAAATTATTATCAGTTATTGAAAAAATTCTAAGATTAGTTAAAGCGCGAACGTAATCACCTATACCTTCCGCTTTATTTCCGTCAAATCTCAATTCTTCCAAAGATACAATTTGCGTAATCTGACGTGGAAACCAAGTTAAATTATTTTTAGAAACATCAAAAGTCCGCAAAGATACCATTTCATCCATTCTTTCAGGAAAGTACCAAAGTTTATTTTCTGATAAATCTAAATATGATAATGAAGTGCACACAGTTATAACATCAGGAATTTTTCCTATTCCAT
Source organism: Spirochaetales bacterium (assembly GCA_050872545.1). Taxonomy (GTDB): domain Bacteria; phylum Spirochaetota; class GWE2-31-10; order GWE2-31-10; family GWE2-31-10; genus RGIG8597. The sequence goes on from JBNMHA010000128.1 coordinate 1,034, forward strand.
TTCCTGCTATATTTATGTGAACAATTTTTTTTGTCAATATTCCGTTCGGAATGCGTGCCAAGCTGTTAGATGATAGATTCACATACAAAGCTTCTGGCAAAAAAACATAATCAAGTGATTTCAGATTATTTTTGGAAAAATCTACATATTTCAGATTTGGCAGCAAACTGATTTCTTCTGAAATATTGGATATTTCATTACCGGAAACAAAAAGCGTTTCCAGTTCGGAAATTTTCTTAATTCTACTTCTAATATATTTCAGCTTGCAATTGTTTATAATAATTCGTTTAAGCCAAGGCATTTCATATAAAACTTCCGGAAATTCTTCGAACAAATTGTCTGATAAATTTATTTCATATAAGTTTCTGCATTTTTTCAAACCTTCCGGTAAAGTACTCAATTGATTTCCGGAAACATCTAATGAAGCAACAGCTTTCATATCATAATTTTTTAATGACAAAGTTTCTAAACCACTGGCTGATAAATCCAATTTTGTAATATTTGAATTATCGCCGTTGCCACTTTCTTGATTTTTGCCGGAACAGCTGATTGCTAAAAGAATTGCCAGAATGACAATGAGATAATGTCGTTTTTTCATTCTGTATAAACTCCTAGTCCATTAATTCAAGCTTATAAATTAAATACAACATAACAAACAATTTTGCAGTGTTAATTTTCGAACTTTTCTCATTTTTCAATTTATGAATAATATAATCTACATAAATTTCATTATCACTGCGCAGTTTTTCCAGTTCTTCGGAAAACCAATTTTTTGACTGCTCAGACAATAAGCTGACAGAACGTTTCAATGTATGAAAAACGCTTTCCTTTATAACCAAATGGCATTTTTTTCTATAACGAACCAGCGTTTGAAAGAACAGGCGAATTTGTTCTTCATTAAAATTAACCAATTTACCAGACATAGCATTTGCAAACTGATTAAATACCGAAACAGATTCATTGACATCATCATTTAAATCAATCAAGAATTTATCGAAAGCATCTTTTAAATATTGATCCGCATGAAGTTCTTTTGACAAAACAGGTTTCAGACGCTGCTTTTCATTTTCTTCTTTCAACTTGTTAAGAAGTTCTTCTACCATGCTTTCTTCGGTTCCGCCAAGCACATAACCTTCGGGAAAGAATTTCCATTCATCGAACTGCGGCAATCCGCCTGAAACCTGAATCGAATATTGTCTGCAAGCTTCCATTAATGCCAATATTAGCAGTGCAAGTCTTTTGTCGTTAGATTTTTGCTTTATAAATTCAACAAGCAGATAATTCATTGCCTTTATAATGTTTTTGTCATAAAAATTTTGTTTATTTTCCAATGACGGATAAACATACGTTACATAAACACCAACCCATTGCAGGAAATCACCTACTCCGTCGTTTTCACCTTTGTCGTTAATTCCGGCATTTAAGTGTTGCTGCTCGAATGATTTTAAAGAAGATACAATTGGGTCAATCAATGTTGTATCAAATGAGTCATCAATGGATTCTTCCATTTCCGAGATTTCATACTTTGCGGAATCAAGTGATGCAGTATAATTATAACAAACACGGTTAATTGCAAGAATCCACAGTGCAATTCTTTTGTTGTTGCTTTCAAAGCGAATATATTCGCCTAACAATTCATGAAGCAGTGCATAATCGATTTTTGAAAAATGAGAGGCAAAAATCGGTTTGCCAAACCAAGCTGCACAAAATTTATCAACAACGTTATAAAAAAATTCCAGTTCTTCTTCACTGGAAGAAAAATATTCTAATGCATCAAGTATAGGTTTTATCATACTTCGATCTTCCATCTTGACTCCTTATCGTTTACAGAATTAAAGAAATTAAGAAAGCTTTTTCCATGCAGCGAACACAATACATTTTTTTCTTTTAAATGTCATCTGCAATGAAAACTTTTTCAAAGTCGACTACTCTCGAAAAAACGCATAAGAAGACTTAATGCATATACTTGTGAATTCTACGGCTTGAAAAAGCAATCAATACTGTAAATGCGATTATTACTGTTGATAACGTATTTATTATCGGGAATGCACCTCTGTTAATCATTGAATAAATATACAGCGGCAGTGTAGATGAACCCGGTCCGGAAACAAAAAATGTAACAATAAAATCATCCAGTGATAATGTTACCGACATCAGCAGTCCGGAAATAATTGCCGGAGATACAAGCGGAATTATTACTTTAACTAAAGTTTGGAATTCTTTTGCGCCCAAATCATAAGCCGCTTCAATGATAGAAAAGTCAAACTCTTCCAACCGTGCCATAACAATCATTATAACGTAAGGAATATTAAATGTCGTGTGAGCAATAAATACGGTAACTAAGCTCATTTTCCATTTCATTCCGGCAAACATTATCAACAGTGAAACTCCGATAATTATTTCAGGCATTATTAAAGGAAGATATGAAATTATTCTAAGGTATTTTTTCCATTTAAAATTGTACCAATAGATTCCTATACCGCCGAGAGTGCCTAATATTGTTGCACAAACAGATGACGTCAGCGCAATTATAAAACTGTTTAAGACAGCAAACCAAAGATTACCGGAACTGAAAAATAATTGTTTGTACCATTTCAATGAAAAACCAGCCCAGTGCATATTTTTTCCACCGTTGAATGAAAAAATAACAAGTATAAGAAGTGGAATATAGAAAAATAACAACACACCTACAAAAACAATTAATGAAACTTTGCGGTCTGAATATCCGGATTTTTTTATAGTCATTATGCAGCTCCTTTGTTTTTACGAAAAACAGATGATGGAGAACGATATTTAGCATTACTGTCATCGTTTTTTTTGTTCATTTGCATAAATATCAGAATGGAAACCAGTGTTACCAAAGTCAAAACAACAGACATTGATGATGCCAACGGCCAATTCATCGTTACTTTAAGTTCCCTTGCAATACAATTTCCTATCATCATAGATTTCTTTCCGCCTACAAGCTGCGGAATTGCGTAAGAACCAAGCGATGGAATAAAAGTAAATAAAAGCGCACTTATTATGCCGCCGTGAATATTGGGCAGAAAAACTTTGAACATAGCAGTGATTTTAGATGCTCCTAAATCTCTTGCCGCATCCAACAAGGAAAAATCAAATTTTTCAATGCTCGAATAAAGCGGAAGAATTGCGTAAGGCAGATAAGTATAAATTGTTACTATCACTATGGCGTATTGATTATAAAGCAATTCAAGCGGAGAGTTTATGATTCCTATGGTCATTAACAAATCATTAATCAATCCGTTGTTTCCAAGAATTCCGATCCAAGCAAAAATACGAATCAAAAAATTCGTCCAGAACGGAACTATTATCAAAAATAAATATAAATTTCTTCGTTTGCTTCGTGCAATGAAATATGCCGTCGGAACTGCAATCAAAATAATTAATAATGAAGAAATTATTGATATATAAACCGTAAACCATACTATTTTCAAGAAATCAGGATTCAGCAATGATTTATATGCTTCTGAACTAAACTTCCAGATTACACCGCCGTAAAGCTTCTTTTTCAAGAAACTATAGATAAAAATTATCATTGTAGGGCATACGAAAAACAATGTAAGCCAAATTGTTACAGGAGCAGAATATATTTTTCCTAAATCTTTTCGATTCATGATTCTACCTCCACAAGATAACTGTCATTTGAATTCCAAGAAATGAAAACTTTATCGTACCAATCGATAACCGGTTCATCCATAAAATATTTTATGTGCTGTTTAAAAACTTTGAATAAAAAAGAATTTTCTGTATTTACGAAATATTTTGTCTGAAATCCTGTGTAAATCAACTTATCAACTTCACCGGAGAAAACGTTTATTTTGTCACTGCTTTCAGGTTTATTTTTGCTGATGTGAATTTTTTCCGGACGAACAGTAACTTTTACTTTATCGCCTACTTTAACAGGCTTATCAAGGAAGAAACTGATATTTCCTACGTTGTCGGTTTTCATTATTCCCGTGTCTGCATTTACGGACAAAACTTCACCTTGTAGGAAATTTGTTTCACCTATAAAATCAGCTACAAACATATCTGCCGGGCTTTCATAAATTTGTGACGGCGTTCCGACTTGCAGAACATTTCCCTGATGCATTACCGCAACTCTGTCCGAAACGCTTAGTGCTTCCTGTTGATCATGAGTTACAAAAATAAACGTAATTCCTATTTGGTCATGAATGGAATCAAGCTCGATTAACATGTGCTGTCTTAGTTTTGCATCGAGAGCTGAAAGTGGCTCATCCAAAAGCAGAACTTTCGGTTCATTGACCAGCGCACGCGCTATAGCAACTCTTTGTTTCTGACCGCCGGATAACATTGTTGTTTTTTTGTTTATATGAGATTCCAGTCGAACAAGCGACAAATATTTTCTTACGATTTCAGAGATTTTGCTTTCAGGCATTTTTTTTAGCCGCAGCGGAAACGCAACATTTTCATAAACAGTCAAATGAGGAAACAATGCATAATTTTGAAAAATTGTGTTTGTAGGACGACGATCCGGTGTTAAAGGTACGACATCTTGATTGTCAAGGAATACTGCACCGCTGTCTGGAGATTCAAATCCTCCGATAATTCGCAGCAGCGTTGTTTTTCCGCAGCCGGACGGTCCGAGTAAAGAGAAAAACTCACCTTTTTTAATCTCAAGGTTAATATTATTTAATACGACTGTTTCGCCAAAATTTTTTTTGACATCTTTTATTAATAAATCACTTCCGTTCATTTATTCCTTCCTAAAATAAAAAGTTAAAAAATCAAAATACGAATAAGTTAAAAATTGCAGTTCTGTGAAAAATCAAGAAATAATATTATTAATATAAAGGAGATGGACAGCATTGGTTTGAAGTGAAAAGCAAAATAGAAAGAGAACGCAAAAATCCAAATGCCATATCGCTGCTCCAGATAAGAATTGATGCGAATAATAGCAATTTCTTTTATTGCTGTAAACAAAATAATCAATTTACTTTAGGTAGAAAAAATTAAGTTTATTCATCAGAAGAAAACGGTAGAAAGTAATTGAAAAGAAAAATATTTTATGTAGTATAAGAAATTTGTTTACTTTAACCGAATTTATTTTCGGCATTGCATAATAAAAGTGCTTTTTGAGGGAATGAAATGAATAAAGATTTTTTTGAATATGCTCCGGAAGGGCTTGCGGTTATAGATGAAAACGCTTATGTAGTGTGCTGCAATCAAAGGTTTTGCTCTTATTTCGGAAATATCCAGAAATTAACAGATATTGTTTTTTTAGATAGAAGAACAAGGACTCCGCTGCCTTCAATAGACTTCAATTATTACTTCAATAATCCGCTTAACGATGTAGAAGCTCTTTATATAAACAAAAATAATACTGATTTATTTTTTTCCATTTCGTATACTTCATTTATAGAAAATGAAAGAAAAAGGCTATG
>JBNMHA010000129.1:0-6412 GCA_050872545.1 Spirochaetales bacterium
ATATTTGCCATTCTGCTTTCCTCCTTGGTGTTTTGCAATAGACTTGAACAATCCTATTGTACACCTTCGGGGAAAGCTTTTTTGCTATAAGCTTCTGTCGCGCACCCGCATAGCGGGTGGTTGTCTGTGAAAATATTCCGCATTCAGCGAGCTGCCGGGAACCAAGCTTTTACTTTACATCATAAATTATTTCGATATTCTCCAAATAATTCGCTGTAATTTTGCGCAAAGAAGTAATCCCGGCAGTTTCAATGTAAATCGTAATTTCTCCGGGCAAAACCTCGAAATGGTCTCGCTTATTTTTTGCAATTGATACAACTGCAGAATTTTGGTCATTTGACACGCGAATCGAATAATCCGATTGGTTTTTCACAATCACTACAGACGGAGAAAAAAGCGTACATGACAGCAGCAGAAAAGTAAGTAAGGCAAGTAAAATAATATTTTTCATTATTAGCTCCTAATTACTTTAAAGTATTTTTTTTTCAAAATGCTGCATTATTCGCGCAAAAAAAGTTAAAATATTAACAAAACAGATATTAAGGAGACACTATGGCAATTATTGTACTTGCAAGAGAGTTAGCAGCATTGGGAGATGAAACGGCTAAAGAGCTTTCGTCAATGCTGCCTGATTACCATTATATTAATAAAGAAGAAATCGAAGAAACTTTGCAGGAACGCGGCATCACCGAAAAAATGATAGACCGCTACGGTGAGAAAAAACCCGGCTTCTTTGATGTCTTCTCATCAGCTCAAAATCAATTCCTTCATCATCTAAAAACGGTGCTTTATGAAAAAACCGAATCGGGCAACTGCATTCTGGTAGGTCAAGGTGCGCCGGTATTGCTTAAAGATGTCCCCGGCGTAGTAACATTCCGGTTAATTTGTTCGGAAAATGTGCGTATTCAGCGAATAATGAAGCGATTTAACTGTGATGAACGGCGCGCGCAACTGATGATGACACACACTGATAATGACAGAGTCGGTTTTAATCGTTACTTCTTTGATGTAGGCTGGCGTGACCCGGTAAATTATGATTTCATTATTAATACAGAGCGGCTGAATGCTGCACAAACCGCAAATATTATCAAAACCATTTTGCCGCAGCTTGTAGGTAAAGAACAAGAAGCTGAATGTAAGAAATCAATTGCCAATCTTATTACAGGTCAAAAAATTCTAACAAAGGTTCTGTATGAAGAAAAACTGCCAATTTATTTTCTGGAAGCGTTATGCGACGGCAAGACAGTTACTTTAAACGGAGTAACAAATGCGCCATCTTGTATTGAAACCGTTTCAAACATTGCAAAAGAAATTTCCGGCTGCGATGAAGTGCATTCAAATATTTACATTGCCTCCGACATTCCGATTACTCATGAAGTTTAAATTATCATAACGACTGTAAATACCTGCGAAAGTAGAAATCTCCGCAGGTATTTTTTTATGCACTCGATACGCATTACGTTTTTTTCGTTTACTCCGATAAATTAAGCAGGAGATTTCTTCAATGATAGAAGTAAAAGGTTTGTATGCAGAATTTAAAACCGAAAAAGGAATACTCAAAGCTTTGCGCGGCGTTGACTTTCAAGTTCAGCCGGGTGAAATTCTCGGAATTGTAGGCGAATCAGGCTCAGGGAAAAGCGTTACCGCTACATCGATAATGGGATTGCTGCCTAAAAATGTAATTAAAAGCGGTGAAATTTTAATAGACGGTACATCAGTTCTTTCATTATCACGCAGTGAACTGTCAAAATTACGCGGAAATAAAATAAGCATGATTTTTCAGGAACCGGGCAGATCGTTTGACCCATTGTACAGTATCGGCAAAACATTTTCTGAAACTTTATTGCGCAGTAATCCATCACTTTCCAAAGAAGAATGCAGCAGACAAGCAATAAAATTGTTAAAAGAAGTAGGCATTCCCAATCCGCAGGAGCGTCTCAATAATTTTCCGCATCAACTTTCGGGCGGACAGCTACAACGTGTAATGATTGCACTTGCTGTTGCAGCAAAACCGTCATACTTGATTGCAGATGAACCGACAACGGCACTTGATGTTACTATTCAGGGCAGAATTGTTCGGTTACTTAAAGAAATGAAAGAGAAATATAATCTTGGCGTGATTTTTATTACTCATGATTTATCGCTGATTCGGACAATTGCAGATAAAATTCTTGTGATGTACTCCGGGCTTGTGCTGGAATACGGCAGCGCGACAGATGTCTTGTCAAATCCGCTTCATCCTTATACGCAAGGGCTTTTGTCTTCTATTCCTCGTCCGGGCGCAAATTACCGCACAGAAAAACTTACTGCTGTTCCGGGAAATATTCCTGATCCGATAAATCCGCCGCCGGGCTGTCCTTTTGCTCCGCGCTGCAAGTACGCAAAAGAAAACTGCAAAGAAAATATTCCTTTAAAAAGATTGGAAAACGGGCGGCAGTACCGTTGCATTTCGGAGGTTTAGAAATGCTGGAAATTAATTCTTTATACAAAAAATTCAACCTTGAAGACGGACTTTTTGCACGGTACGGACGCTTCGTCTATGCAGTAAATGGCGTAACACTGAAAATAAACGACGGCGAAACGTATGGGCTTGTAGGTGAATCGGGCTGCGGAAAATCCACATTGTCACGAATTATTGCCGGAATATATTCTTACGATTCCGGTGAAATAAAATTTACATCAAAATCAGGCGAAGTTTTTTTCCCCTGCCGTGAAAAGAAAAAAGAGCGAATTAAAAATTTACGCAAAGTTGTGCGCTACATTTTTCAAGACCCGGCAAAATCACTTGACCCGCGCCAACCGATTTCCGAAATACTTACCGAAGGCGTTAGGTGGTCTGGGCAATTCGGTAAAAAAGAAGCGTTGAAACAGGCTGAAATAATGCTTTCGGCAGTAGGACTTAACCCGGAAGATTTATCACGCCGTCCGGGAGATTTTTCAGGCGGTCAGCGGCAGCGAATTTCTATTGCCAGAGCACTTATTACAAAACCGGAGATTTTGCTTTGTGACGAAGTTGTTTCTGCGCTTGATGTTTCGGTACAAAGTCAGATTATCAACCTGCTTCTTGAATTGAAGAAAAAATACGGAATTACAATTCTATTTATTTCACATGACCTCTCGGTTGTTTCTTATATTTCAGACAGAGTCGGCGTAATGTACGGAGGTATGCTGATGGAAGAAGCTGCTGCCGACAAAATTATGACAGAACATCGTCATCCTTATACAAAACTACTATATTCATCAGTAACTGAAACTTCCAAAAAAGGTTCGTTTGAAAAAAATGATGATGAAGTCGCGAATCTTGTAATACCTTTATCCGGCTGCCCCTTTGCCAATCGCTGTCCAGAAGCAGACGATGATTGCAGAAAAACTGTACCGCAGATGAAAGAAATTTCAGCCGGGCATAGGGCTGCATGTTGGAAATTATAAGAAAACTGTTTAAACTATTAGGCAAAACACTTACGGAAAAAAGTTGGAATGTATGAAGAAAAAATTGTTGTTATTAATGTTAGTTCTTTGTCCGATTTTAGGCTGGAGCGAATTTGTTCCGTATCAGGGAAAAATGCGTTCCTTAAAGTCTGAACATTTTTATATTGTGTATCCAAAGAAGTTTCGGAATAAAGCAGAAACTGTTGCAAATTATGCGGAATCTATTTTTGAAAATCTCCAACCGCTTATGCAATGGAAACCTCGTCGCAGAATTACCATAGTAATTACCGATCACACCGATTCGCCTAACGGAATGGCGACAACTTTCCCTGAGAATACAATTTATCTTTATATGGCGCAGTCCGGGCTTTCCGATGAACTGCGTGGCTTTTCCAATCCGCTGTATTCACTTGTACTTCACGAGCTTACGCATATTTTGCAGCTTGACCAAATCAGTCAGGGGGCTTGGTTTTGGCGAATATTTTTCAGTCGGGCATATTTTCCGTTAAGCGGTGCGTTTACTTGGTTTCATGAAGGAACTGCCGTTTACTCGGAAAGCCACTTCGGTGCAGGCGGCAGACTTGACAGTGCAAAGCACAAAGCAATTATTGACAGTTTTGCACGCAGCCGCGCACTGCCCGATTATGGGAAAATCGTTTATCCGATTGTTGATTATCCGTATAATTGCCTAGTATATCATTTAGGCGCGCGTTTTCTGGATTATCTGTCATTAGTTTACGGTGAAGAAAAGTTCACAGCCTTTCAACATGATTTATCTAATGATTTTTGGCCATTTGTTTACGAGTTTGTTCTGAAATTTAAAAAACATTATGGCAAACCATTAAAAGAACTTTGGAATGACTGGAGAAATTACGAGTATTCGCTTGCTGAAAAAACAGAATGGGTTGATGATGTCGGAATCTCACAAATTACGACAAATGGCAATTTGAATTCTATGGTTGCAGTGGCAGATAATACGTTGATTTACAGCAGCAGCAGTTTGAAATCCGGCAAAGGAATTTTCAGTTGGAATGCAAATACCGGGAAAAAGGAAAAACTCTCCGGTGACACTGCCGAAAATATATGTTTGTACGGCGACAATATTTTGTGCATCAGAAACAACGTTTCGCTTGCCGGTTTTGACAGCGACGATATTTTCATGTTCTCCCCGAAAAATAAAACTTGGAAGCGCATGACATTTAACAGGCGAATCACGAGAATGACTTACAATGAAAATGCAAATATCGGCGTGTATTTTCGTCATGACGGAGCATATACATTTTCTATTAACAAAGGTAAAATTTGTGAATTATCGGCAATTGAGGCTTTGAACGATTTTGAATTTGTTGCTGATTTTCATATTTCTCCGTCCGGAAATAAACTGCTTTTTTCGGCACAAAACGATACCGACGGCAACTATTTGATTTGCCTGTACGATTTTGAATCCGGCGCAACAGAAATTTTGCCTGAAATTCGAGGAACTGCCGCAGGTTGGCTTGATGATGAAAATATTTATTTCATAGGTTTTACAGCTGACGGTTTTACAGAACTTTTTTCGTACCAACTTCAACCACAACAGACAAAGTTGATTTTTATGGGAAATGGTTTTGTAAATAATGCAAAATATTCGGGAAATGATAATTTTTATGCGGCAGTTTATACATCGCAGGGGGCGGAAATTCGTTTTATTAAAAGCAGCAGAAACGAAGCTGCGGCAGATTTGCGATGGAGAAGCGAACCGCAGAAGCCGGAAGCTCAGAAAGCGGCAGAAGCGAACAGTGCCGATGTTATTGAAAGTTTTTATAATCCCGGACGTTATCTGAATCCAAGCTGGATGGTTCTTCCTTTTATGCTGAATAATTCTTTTTCATTGGGCGGCTTTAATATTCCGTATATTACCGGCGGAATAAATTTTTATAAAACTCTGCCGCTTGGTCGCTTCAGTTATTCTCTTTCAGCCGCACTTGACTACATCAATTGGTATCCGCTTACAACTTTATCGCTTACTTGGCGAGTTCCCTGCACTGCAATAAGATATTCTTTCTCAACATCACGAAATAAGGATATTTTTCAATTTGATGATCAACTTTCTGTATCTCCGACATTTTCATTTGATAATGAAAATACGCTGTCTTTCAATTTAAATGCAGTTATATCCAAATACTTCTCCCCATCACAACGTTTTTTGCTGCTTACACATCAATACAGCGGTGCGGTTCAATACAGTTATCTGCGAAAACACCCGGGTGCAGCTGCCTGGAACTGCGGAATGATCGCAACGTTATCTGCTAATGTTGGTATATTGTCTGATATTCTTACTAAAAAGCTTGGATTCTCAGCTGCGTACTTTAATGCAGAAACAAGAATACCGCTGGGAAAGCATTATTTTTACATTACAAACACCGCCGGTTATAACATAATTTCAAGCCAAAATATTTTTAGATTCGGCAATCAATACGTTACAATTGGCAATTCCTCCCCTCTTTCTTACAGCAACGGAACGTTCACCCAAACAGTGAATATGAAATCATTCTCGTTGAATTATAAATATCAGGCAAATTCTTTTGTAAAAGCAGAAACCGGTGCGCTTGCTACATTGTACAGACGTACTCACTATTGGAAGTTTCTGACAGTTGGCTTTCATGCAATACATCTGCGCCCTTTTGCAGAGTATGCTTTGCTTCGTAGTGACAATAGGGCAACACATTTAGTGGGAACTGGTTTGGAATTTATTGCAGATTTTTTTGTGGCATACGGAAACATTCCGTTATCAATTGTTCAGGGAAATGCGCTCGGTTATGAAATAGGCAGACGATACCCGGTTTACAATGGTTACATTGCGTTAAATGTGCTACTGTAGGACTAGGGACAGACCCTAATGCTATTTTGGAATATAAGTAAAGCTTGCCGGATGTGGGAATACGCAAAGGGACAGGTCTGTATGCTGTTTTGGAATTAGGGTCTGTCCCATCCCCTGTGGTGC
>JBNMHA010000130.1:0-6369 GCA_050872545.1 Spirochaetales bacterium
ATTTTTCCTCGTCAATATTTTCATCTGATAATGCAACCACAGGTTTTTCTTTCTCGAATGTATGCGGCAATGTTTTCATTTCAGCTTGATAATCGGCTGCCAATTTTGCTTCTGCCGGCATTTTCTCATAAGTTTTCGGCAAATCAAGTATTTCACTGTTAATTCCGGATTTTTCCTCGTCAATATTTTCATCTGACAATGCAACCACAGGTTTTTCTTTCTCAAATGTGCCCGGCAATGTTTTCATTTCAGCTTGATAATCAGTTGCCAATTTTGCTTCTGCCGGCATTTTCTCATAAGTTTTCGGCAAATCAAGCATTTCACTGCTAATTCCGGATTTTTCCTCGTCAATATTTTCATCTAACAATGCAACCACAGGTTTTTCTTTCTCGAATGTATGCGGCAATGTTTTCATTTCAGCTTGATAATCGGCTGCCAATTTTGCTTCTGCCGGCATATTTTCTTTAGACATTGGTAATGAAGAAAGTTCGGATGAATAAGGTTGATAATAAGGCACTGCCGAAGCCGGTATTTTTTTTGCCGGCTGTTCCGCAGGCGCATTATATTCAAAAGTTTCCGGCAAAAAACGCATTGCCGATTCTGTGCGCAGCGATTCGTCATCTGTCCTTTGTGAAAGAACAACTTCCGGCTTCTGTTTTTCTTTTGTTTCTTTCTCGGTGATTATTGAAGTCGATTGATTATCAGCAATTTTACCGTTTTTAAATTTTTTGGGCGTTCCGGTGTATTCTGTAGCTGAAGTTACAGCATCAGACTTAACATTTTCCGAACCGTAACTTGTAGCTCTTGTTACTGCATCTTCTGCAAAAACGGAAATACATGTGATAAAAAAAATACATAGCCAAAATCGCCTCATAAAACACCTTTACCAACGACAGATTTGAATAATTATCGGTACCGCAGCAAATATTTCTTGATAAAAATTTAATTTTATTTGACTTTTTCAGCTTTTTACTGAATTGAAAAAATCCGCCAAACCATTTCTGGCATCGGCAAGCATTTCTTCCCAAGGTTTCAAGTTATCCCCACCCACTTTGTCAGAAACATATTTAACCGCAGCAAACGGCACTTTAAAACAATCACAGACCATTGCAACAGCAAACGCTTCCATATCGCAAATATCGGAAGTCAAATCTTCAGCTTTAAGCATAAACGAATCTCCGGTACCGCATTCACTGTCATTATTAATAATCATTTTTGGGAAAAAATCATTTATTCTGTTTCTGTCAAATTCCAGTCTTGCCGTAATTTCCGGATGATTAACTTTTACCAAATCACGGTCTAGAAACTTATGACAAACAATAATATCACCTACAGAATGTTTCACGCTTCCGGCAGTTCCTATATTAAGCACAAAATCAGGCTTAATCTCAACAATCGCTTCATAAGCTTTAATCGCAGCTTTCACCTTGCCGATTCCGGTTTTTACATAAAAAACTTCACCGCTAAACGGCACATCAACACGTTCTTCTTCTACCGCATAAATCACAAGTAGTTTCATAATTTACTCCAAATACGAAAAATAAAGAAAACTAGCACAATTTAATTTTTTCCAAACGATTAAGCAGCTTGCAGTAAACACCGACCATTTCCGGCTCTGTACAATATTTGAATAAGTCGCCAAGCATTATCCATTGTACACCGCTGTTTTCATCTGCTTTTATAAAAATAGGTTGATTGTCATCAGCCGCAAGCAAGTAACCTACGCTGATGTGAAGATGAGTACTTACATACTTTCCATTTTTTACATGAGGCGGAACGCTTAAAATATCAAGCACTGCCGGTTGCTGCGACAACGGTTTTATTCTGCGCACTCCGGTTTCTTCCATTGCTTCTTTAATCGCAACATTTAATAAATTTGGTTCACCGTCTGCATGACCGCCCGTCCAAGTCCAAGCTTTGTAAATATTGTGATATATAACAAGCGTTTTTGTTAATGTTTGATTCACAATAAACCCGGAAGAACTTACATGAACGGCTAAATTTTCACGATTCAAAAGCTTCTGCCCATAAGTACTGATTAAGTCCAATATTACACTCTTATCAGCTGCTTCCTGTTCATTTACCGGCAAATATTTTTGAATCTCATCAGCAAAGTTCAACTTATACTTCCAAATCTCGCAGCAGTTTTTCATTTATCCAAGGAGTATCATATTCTTCAAGAGCCGAAATCCATTCATATAATGATTCAAATCTATAACGACTAAGCAAAAAAAGCGGTTCAAAACGTGACAATTCATTGGAAATAACTTTTTTTACTATTAATTTTGAATAATGAATCGCATTTTGGAATGACTCATCAATTATCTTGTCTATAAACTCATTTTCGTCTTCAAGACAGATTACATGTTTATCAATTTCGCTTCTGATTTCCGAAGGCGCAGTTAAAACATTGAACAGCTTTTCTTTCAGTTTTTCTTCTTCCTCATCAATCGTTTCAAGAAAACCTGCAACTTTTTCAAAGTCATCACTGCAATCTTTTATAAGAACAGAAGAATATACAGCAACCAACGAATATAACTTCAACAGCTCATCGAAATACAATTTCAACTTATCGCCACTGTTCAGCGTGCTTCCTATCAGCAATGAAAGCAGCAAATCAAAAACCAGCAGCCTATTCTCTAAATCCAACACGCTCCATTCCGGATAAAATGCGTCTGGTATAAAATGCGAGAACATAGAAACTAAATTCTTAACAGGCGCAGCATCCACAGAACGTGAAAGTAAATATTCCTCAAAATCCGCAAGAAAATTCTGCTTCATTCCGCGCAGAGCCGGCTTCAGAAAGTAAAAACGATTTTTTTGAACAATGTCTAAATCGGCAGAATAAATACTTGCCTGCGATAAAAAGTTATTAGCCTGAATGCGCATCTTTTTATCTTCAGCTTTATCTTCAAATATAGAAAGCCTATCTTCCAAACAAGATGATGTTCCGGGTGTATTTTCATTCAATATATTTCTGATTAACTGTGATAACATCAGCTGCCGACCTTCTTATTAGATTGGATTTCAGAGATAATTTCTTCTACTGATATAGCTTTTTTCTCTTCTCCGGCAAAGACATCTTTCAAATTAAATTTTCCTGCATTAAACTCATCACCGCCGGCAATTAATGCATAACGGATTCCGCGACGTTCCGCCAACTTAAACTGATTTCCAAGTTTGCTTTTTGATGCAACAATCTCGCAGTTAATTCCGGCAGTCTGTAACTTTTGCGCCAACAAGTAATAGTCGGCAATCAGCGAATCATCAAGATTAAAAATCATAACATCGGCTACACTGCTCTTTTTTGCAAACATCTGCTTATCTTCCAGAACGGATAAAAGCCTGTCCAAACCAAAAGAAGCTCCTACTCCCGGAACGGCATTTTTAGAATACAAGCCTGTCAAATTATCGTAACGCCCACCCGAACAAACCGAGCCGAATTCCATTCTGTCCGTAATAAAAGATTCAAAGACAATGCCCGTATAATAATCAAGCCCTCTTGTAATTGCCGGATTATACGCAAAATATTCCAAAATTCCGCACTTTTCCAGATTATGGAAGATAATAAGAAGCTCATCAGCTGCGGTTTTATCTTCTATTTCGTCTCTTAATTTTTCCAACACAGCAAAAATTTCTTTGCCTTTTATGCCGTCTTTTGAAAAATTCTCATTCAACCGCAGCGTTGTCAAAATACCGTTTACCGTATCGGCATTCATTCCTTCATCTTCAGTTAAGATTCGCACAACTTCGTCACGACCGACTTTGTAAATTTTGTCGATTGTCTGCAAGATTTTCTGACTTCTGGCTTCTTCACCAAACTTTGCGAGAATAGCATTTAAAAGTTTTCTGTGATTAATATTTATTATGTAATCTTTACAGCCGATTGCCTCAAAGCCACTTCTGATAACTTGCAGAATTTCAAAATCGGCATTTATGCTGTCGCTTCCGAGTATATCAAAATCGCACTGATAAAATTCTCGGTAACGCCCTTTCTGCGTATTTTCCCCTCTCCAAACCGGCGCAATGTGGTAGCGTTTAAAAGGAAATACAAGCTCCGAAAAATGCTGCGATACAAAACGAGCCAGCGGCACTGTCAAATCAAAACGCAGCGCAACATTGCGCCCACCGTGGTCTTCAAAGCGATAAATCTGCTTGTCGGTCTCGCCGGAACCTTTTCCCAATAAGATTTCTGTATATTCCAAAGCAGGAGTATCAATCGGAGAAAAACCGAAACTTTCAAACACACGTTCCAAAGTTCTGATAATTTTTTTCTTAGGTATCATAGATTCAGGAAGTAAATCTCTGAATCCCTTTAAAACTTTTGGTGTTATAAGTTTTTGAGCATTTGCCATTAATAACTCCTCTTTCTGTTGCCTAATTTGGTATTCTTATGCTTAGTATCGAATACGGTTCGATAAAAATTGAATTTAAAGAACAACAGAAACGCACTTTAGCCTATTAAAATCATCAGATTTCAGCTATTTTCCGGCATCAGAAATACTTTTTTCTTCCGGGATTCCAAGCAATTGCTGCATTTTTTCCTTACGCAAAAAGGCAATATTCTTTGCAGGTTTTAAATCTTTAAACCGCTCTTCATCAAAATCCGGCAACAGAAGTACTTTTTCTATAGGCATTAACTGGAAATATGTAAGCCATCTTTCGGCAGATATAGGTCTGTAGTAAACAAGAGTAAACAGCGGTACATAACGAGGATTCATAATTTCAACTTTTCCGTTCCAGCGAACAATGTCAAATTTCAGAATCATTCCTTCCGATGTTTTTATAAATGTATTGTCAATATCTTCCAGTGGATTTTTCACATACCTATAGCGTGATTGCAGTGCCGGAACAAAGTTCCCAAGCGAATAAGCAATAAGTTTATTTTTATTTTCCTTAGAATCCTTGTAGAAATCTACTTTTTGCAACACATGCGAATGAGTTCCAAGAACCACATCTGCCCCGGCTTCCGCAAAACTTTTCAGCCATTTGGTTTGAACTGCCGACGGTTCGCTCTGGTACTCCACTCCGCCATGATACAAAATCATTACTACATCAACTTTATTTTTTATAAGGCGAATTTTTTCACAGGCTTCATTCAATGCAGCGTCATCATAAGGTGGAAAATAATTTATATAAGGTGAATAATAATCTTCACGTGTAGGACGCAGCCCATTCAATGAAAATGTAAGAGCCATGATTCCAATGGAAAACGATTTTACATTAACAATAGTAAATGACTCGGAAACTCTTTTATTCTCTCCGCTTCCGTTATAACCTATTCTGTTATCTTCCAAAGCTTTAATGGTAGTTCTTACGCCAAAAGCCCATTGGTCAAAAGCGTGGTTATTTGCAGTAGAAACAAAGTCAATCCCCGCATCTTTCATACTCTTCACAAGACTTGTTTTGCATTATATTTCGGAGCACCGGAAATTCTTATTTCATCGGCTACAGGCGTTTCCAAATTAGCTATAGTGAAATCATCTTTCTGCAAAATATCTTTTACATCAGAAAATACCTGATCATAATTTTCAGTTTGATACATTGCAGATTCCTGAATCTCCTTATGCATCATTATATCGCCTACCGCACTGATTGTTATCTTTTCACAAAACCCAGCGTAAATACCAAAAAGGCAAATATTAAATATTAAAAACAGTCTTAATTTCTTCATAACACACAATCCGCATATTCAAATTTTTCCGCAGTATACCAAATTTTTTATTAGATTCTACATTTTTTTCTATTTATTTCTTGACTAAAGATTTGAAACATGGTAAAAGCTTCCACGTCGACGCAGAGTGGAGCAGTTGGTAGCTCGTCGGGCTCATAACCCGAAGGCCGTTCGTTCGAGTCGAACCTCTGCTAATGCCTGAAAGTGTATTAAAACGCATTTTCAGGCTTTTTTTTTACTTATAAAGTAATAATTATTAAATTCATTCACTGCTTCTATAAACAATTGCCAATTCACTAATCTTTCAATGGCAAGAAACCTTTTTCATCTAATATACGCAAAATAGAACGCAGAAGAAAGCTATCCTTAAATGAAATAAAATACTTGCGGCTGTTAGCCTTTTCAGGCACCAACATTTTTTTATCCAATAACGTTCGTATACTTCTGGAAATATCGGACGGCGTTTTATTTTTGAAAATGTCGCTTAAATCTTTAGCCTGTATTATTTGCTGCGATGCTTCAATTGCTCTTTTCAGAATATTATATTCTATAGGTGTAACATAAAGCTTAGCTTTTGCATCAGATAAGGCAGGATGCAGAATTTCAGTTTTTAAATAATTATAATCTGCAAGTTTATCAATTTTCCTGATTTCTTTAGTCAGCCCGGAAAGAACATATTCACACCAAGCAAGAAG
>JBNMHA010000131.1:0-6277 GCA_050872545.1 Spirochaetales bacterium
ACAGATAAAATCTGTAAGGAACTGCACAGGGTGCATGGCAATGAAGAATGGAGGGCTGAATATATGACACTGCAAATGTTAAAACAAGAGACTTACAATATAGGCTTTGCTGCTGGAGAAGAACAAGGAATCACAATTGGTCGTAATGAAGGAATTGCTATCGGTCGCAACGAAGGCATTACTCAAGGCGCAAGGGAAGCAAAGCTTGAAACTGCGAAAAGCATGAAGTCTGAAAATATGCCGATTACCATGATTGCGCATTTTACTGGCTTGTCGGTTGAGGAAATAGAGAAATTATAGAAGTTTAATTGAATGCTATTATTTATTAAAGTAGGTAAAAATTAACAATGTCAGAACGTAGTAATAATATTTTAAAACATATAGGAATTACTGCATTAACTCGTCCTTTGTCTATGTTTTTATCATTTATTCAAATTCGCTTTATGGTAACATACTTAGGTAACGAAAAATATGGAATATGGGCAACTCTTCTATCTATAATGTCGTGGATTTCCTGTTGCGATATGGGAATTGGCAATGGACTTCGAAATAAGCTTGGTGAGGCATTTTCTTCTGGAAATAAAGAATCTGCTAAAGAATACATAGCAACATCCTATTTTGTGATTTTTATAATTTCATTAAGCTTGTTTATGATAGGTTTCACTATTTCTATATTTCTTGATTGGCAAAAAATATTTAACAGTTCGGTTTTCAATAAGATAGATTATGTCTTAATAATATGTTTAAATTTATTTTTTGTTTGCATGAATTTTATATCTGCGATATGCAACCAAATTTTTTATGCCCATCAGGATGCTGCTAAAGTCAGTTTTAATCAATTAACTTCTCAAATCCTATTTTTACCACTTCTTATTTTATTAATGAGAAAAAATGACAGTAATCTGATTTTGCTTTCATTATTTTATGGCGGAACTATATTTATCAGTAATATATGTTGGACTATGGCATTTTTTTGTAAACAAAAAGATTTTCGCTGTGGATTACGATACATTAAAAGAAAAAGAATCAGCGATGTTATGGGGCTTGGGGGACGTTTTTTTGTAATGCAGATTTCTTCTATTGTTATATTTACAACTGATAATTTATTGATTTCCCAGCTCTTTGGTCCTTCGGAAGTAACCGCTTATGATGTTGTATACAAACTTTTTTCGCTAATTTCAATTGGTCACAATATTATACTCCTGCCATTATGGTCTGGTTTTACAGATGCCTATGTAAAATCCGATATAAAATGGATAATAAAAACGTTAAAAAGGTTAATTTTTTTTCAGTTTATTGTAATCTTTGGCTGTATACTTTTTGCAGTATTAAGTCAATGGATTATAAAGTTGTGGATAGGAAAAGAAATCCTAATTCCTAAACATCTTATTCTATTTATGGCTGTTTATATGATGATAAATACATGGAATGGAATTTTTTCTACATTTCTGAATGGTATAGGGGAAATTAATCTTTCTATGTTTATTTG
This sequence comes from Spirochaetales bacterium, assembly GCA_050872545.1. GTDB lineage: Bacteria > Spirochaetota > GWE2-31-10 > GWE2-31-10 > GWE2-31-10 > RGIG8597. The sequence goes on from JBNMHA010000131.1 coordinate 1,490, forward strand.
TATAATTCAAGGAATTATCAATATTCCTCTTTCAATTTATCTAGCAAAATATTTTGGAATTTCTGGAATTATACTTGGTACAATATTTACTCTGTTGATTAGTGCAGTTGCTTCATCGTTACAGACATTCTTTATTTTAATAAGGAAAGAAAAATTAAATGAAATCAAATAAAATATTTTTTATTCATAAAGGGAATTCTTGGTATTTAAAGTATACACTTTCACAAATGCGTTATTTTAATCCTGATAGTGAAATTATTTTACTTGGTGACAAGAGTAATAATAAATACAATTTCATTACCCACTACGATATTTCAGATTATACACAAGGAATTGAAGATTTTGCTGCTATATATAAACATCTTTCTCCAAATGGTTTTTCTTATGAAATCTTTTGTTTTCAAAGATGGATTATTTTGAATAATTTTATAAAAAAGCACAAAGTTGAAGATTGTTTTTTCTATTTTGATTCTGATGTTCTTGTATTTTCAAACATTCAAGAAATAATATCAACTTTTAAATTGTGTGATTTTGACATTACAATTTCTCATGGAGAGTCGCCACACTGCTTATTTTTTCATGATTTGCGTATATTACAAAAGTTTGTTGATTACCTTTTTGACTTGTATCAAAACGAAAAACTTTTGCAAAAATTAATAAAACATTATGAGAATAGAAAAAATGCCGGCTTACTGCAAAAATTAGGTGGAGTATCTGACATGACTGCATTTTATAATTTTTCAAAATGCAGCGACACAAATGCTCTAGATATTACAAAAATTATAGTTGATAAAAGGTCGTGTGATCATAATATAAATGTTTCCGATGGTTATAAGATGAATAATATTCTTAATATAAAGAAGATTAAAAAAATGCATGTAGGTAACAATATTTATCCTTACTGTATTGAAAAAAAATCTAATGAATTAATTCGTTTTTTATTTCTTCATTTTCAAGGCAGTGCGAAGAGGTTAATAACTGAATATTATTCTGCGAAGAAATTCAAGATGCTTGCTTTTTTCAATTTTCGCAGTTTTGTTAAAAAAATTTTTTCTTTCAAAAAATATTTTGTTAATAAAATTAAAAGGATATAAGTATGAAAATTTTGTATGACCATCAAATTTTAATAATGCAAAAATATGGTGGCATTTCTCGTTATTTTTATGAATTAATAACTAATCTTGAATATATGCAAGTTGCAGATATTTGTGTTCCTGTTTGGTTTTCAAAGAATTACTATTTTGAAAATTATTTTGGCAAAAAATCAATCAGAGAAAAAATTCCATTCTATTATTCTCTTAGTAAGATTCTCAATGAGAGGCGAAGTTTGCATAATTTAAGAACAGGAAAATTTGATATCGTGCATCCAACATATTATGATCCTTATATTTTAAAAAGAAAAAACGGTAAGTTAGTTTTGACTGTACACGATATGATTCATGAACTATATCCTAAATATTTTAATGACAATACAATAGAGAAAAAGAAAAAAATGATAAATGCTGCGGATGCAATTATAGCAATTTCAGAAAATACAAAAAAAGATTTGCTGATGTTATATCCACAAATTTCCCCTCAAAAAATTCAAGTTATTTATCATGGAAATTCTTTTTTAGTTCAAAAAAATATTCAAAAGAAAGACAATTATATATTGTTCACAGGACAAAGAAAAGCATATAAAAATTTTGATAATTTTATTTATTCTGTTGCTCCATTATTAAATAAACATGACTTAAATCTTATATGCACAGGATCTGCTTTTGATATTAATGAAAATAATTTATTTAAAAAATTAAATATACAAAATAAAGTTTTTCATAAGTTTGCAAGTGATGATGAGTTAAGTTATTTGTATTCTCATGCCTTGCTTTTTGTGTTTCCATCAATGTATGAAGGTTTTGGAATACCTATACTGGAAGCTTTTGCTTCAAGATGTCCTTTAGTTTGTAGTGCAACCAGTTCTTTGCCAGAAGTAGGTGGAGATGCGGCAGTTTATTTTGACCCATTGAGTATTGATGATATGAGTGAAAAAATAGAATCTGTAATTATGTCAAAGGATTTACAGAATAAATTAGTAGAGAAAGGAATTGAGCAATTAAAAAAATTTTCATGGAAACAAACAGCTGTGCAAACTTTTGATTTATATAAAAAATTATAGTTTCTCCTTATACATGTTTGGAATCCATTTGCTGCGGAACACCGTCAGTTGCATTTGCTACCGGCGGAATTCCCGATGTAATAGAACATAGATACAACGGATATTTAGCAAAACCGTTTGATATTGATGATTTGGCAAATGGAATTTTGTATGTTTTGGAAAACAGAATAAGTTTGTCACAAAATGCACTGATTAAAGCTGCAAAAGATTTTGATTGCCGGACATTGATACAAAAGCATATTGAAGTTTATAAAAGTTTGCTTGCAAATACTAAGGATTAAAAATGAAAGGAATAGTTCTCGCCGGCGGTTCAGGGACACGCCTTTATCCGCTTACGAAGTCAGTTTCAAAACAAATTCTTCCTTTATATGATAAACCGATGATTTATTATCCGTTGTCAATTTTAATGTTGGCAAAAATTCGTGAAGTTTTGATAATTTCTACCGCGCGCGATACCGAAGTTTTTCGGGATTTGCTCGGCGACGGAACACAAATCGGAATGAAAATAGAATATGCGGTGCAGCCGGAACCGCGCGGTTTGGCAGAGGCTTTTATTATCGGTGAAAACTTTATCGGCAGTGACGATGTCGCGCTGATTTTGGGAGACAATGTTTTTTACGGAAACAGTCTGACAGGTCTTTTGCACAAGGTAAAAGCGAAAATTACGGAGGAGCGCGGCGCGGTAATTTTTGGCTATTACATGAAATCGCCAACCGCTTACGGCGTAGTGGAATTTGACAAGGCAAAAAAAGCTATAAGTATTGAAGAAAAGCCTCAGATTCCTAAATCAAATTATGCGGTTCCCGGATTGTATTTTTGTGATAATCAAGTTATCGATATAGCAAAAAATATAAAGCCGTCGGCAAGAGGCGAGCTTGAAATTACCGATGTCAGCAATTTTTACTTGCAAAAAAATCAACTGCATGTCGAATTGATGGGGCGCGGCATGGCGTGGCTTGATACGGGAACTTACGACAGTTTGCTTGAAGCTGCTAACTTTGTAGCAACAATACAAAAGCGTCAGGGGCTGTACGTGTCATGCATTGAAGAAATTGCATTTAGAAATAAATGGATTAACACGGAAAAATTACTGAAACTTGCGCAAGGCTACAAAATAGAATACGGAAAATATTTGCAGAGTGTAGCGGAAGGAAAAATTTAATGGCGCGAAAACTTACTAATGTTCTTGTTACCGGTGGTGCCGGTTTTATCGGTAGCAACTTTATTCGTATAATGCTGAAGAAAAATTCTGATTTCTCCGGACGAATTATAAATCTTGATGCTTTGACGTATGCCGGCAATTTAAAAAGCTTGGAAGATATTGATACCGAATTCGGCAGCGGAAGTTGTCAGCGTTATTTTTTTGAATACGGCGATATTTGCGACAGAGAAAAAGTCGAAAGTATTTTCAAAAAATATGATATTGACACGGTAATCCACTTTGCGGCAGAAAGTCATGTTGACAGAAGTATTTTGCAGCCGGAGACTTTTTTAAAAACAAATGTTATGGGAACTTTTACATTGCTTGACTGTGCAAAGTCATATTGGCAAAATCGGGAAGATGTTTTGTTTCATCACATAAGCACAGATGAAGTTTACGGGTCGCTTGGCAGCAGCGGTTTTTTTTCGGAAACGACAGCATATAACCCACGAAGCCCTTATTCTGCAAGTAAAGCTTCCTCTGATCAATTGGCAATGGCGTATTATCACACTTATGGCTTGCCGGTTACGTTGTCGAATTGCTCCAACAACTACGGAGCGTATCAGTTCCCCGAAAAATTTATTCCACTGATGATTCTTAATATACTGGAAGAAAAAAATCTTCCTGTTTACGGTGATGGCAGAAATATAAGAGATTGGCTTTTTGTAGAAGACCATAATACGGCAGTTTGGAATATAATTGCTAATGGGCGTGCCGGTGAGAAATATAATATCGGTGGGGAAAATGAGTGGGAAAATATAACTTTGCTGAATCGACTGATTGACATAGTTGCCGAAAGAAGCAGACAGAATGCTGATAAAATTCGCAGTTTGATTATGTATGTGAAAGACCGTCCGGGACACGACAGGCGTTATGCGATAGACTGTACAAAAATTAAGAATGAATTAGGCTGGAAACGCAGCGTATCGTTTGAAGAAGGTTTGGTTAAAACTGTAAATTGGTATATTGGAAATGCTGACTGGGTAGAAGGTGTGCGTTCTAAAAGCTACCTTACTTGGATAGAAAAAAACTACAAAAACAGAAAGTAATTGGCAGCCTGTTGTTAAGGTTAGTTTTTTCGCTGGGGACAGACCCTAATTCTAACTTGGGATATAAGTAAAGCCGGTCAGGTGTGGGAATACGCAAAGGGACAGGTCTGTATACTGTTTTGGGATTAGGATCTGTCCCCAGTATTGCGTGTCATTCCTATGCAGTGACACGAAAATCTATTAATGTTTGCAGGAGATTATCGGGTCAAGCCCGATAATGACAAATGAGAATAGAAGCCCCAAGATGACAAGAGGCTTGTATGGTGTCAGACCTATATTCAATTTTAGCATTAAGACCTGTCCCTTAGTTGGCAATAGAACTGGAAGTTGCAACTAATCCCAAAAGCGAATAAGGGTCTGACACCGGCAAAAATTACGCA
>JBNMHA010000132.1:0-6263 GCA_050872545.1 Spirochaetales bacterium
GAACAAAGGTAATCAACAATGGAGGAAAGAATATATGACATTAGCATATAATATGGCAGTAGCTGTTGACGAAGCCCGCAATGAGGGAATTTCGCTTGGCCTTACTCAAGGCGCAAGAGAAGCAAAGCTTGAAACTGCAAAAAAGTTTTTAGCAATGGGGCTTTCAGTGAAACAAGTTGCCGATGGTACCGGACTGTCACCAGAGGAAATAGAAAAACTTTAGAAACATTGCATAGATTCCCGCGTCATTCCCAGTAGCTTTAAACCTTGTATCATCTTTGGGCTTTTATCTTACTTGTCATTGCCGGGCATAGACCCGGTAATCTCCTGTGCAATTATGAAATAGATTCCCGTGTCGGAGCACGAGAATGACATTGGAAACAAGCAAGGGAATGACAAAAAGTGCAAGGGACAGACCTTAATACTAAAACAGAATACAGACCTGTCCCCAGCTTCCAACCGTAAAATACATAATGAATTGCCGTAAGGTCTTTTGCACAAAAAAATAATACTCTCAATATTCCTGAACCTGCCTTAAACAAGGAGAGGAGAATGAATATAAAAAGATTATTGACCTTATTAATAACTCTCGGCGTGCTGCTTGGTTGTAATAATGTTGATGATAACAAAGAAAATGAGGGGCTATCAGGAACAATCACTGCAAAAATTACAGTAGAAAACACAAAATTTCTACCGGAAGATACTGTTGTTTTCAACGGAGATACCAGTGTTTTCATTGATGACACATCAGAAGCTAAAGTTTATGAATGGTCGGTATTTGATGAAGCCGGAAATAAAGCAGAGTTTACAAATAACGGAGCTTCGATTACTTTAACCGAAACTAAAGCAGGGAAGTATCAAGCAAAATTGACAGTAAAGCAGGCGAATCTTAAAAGTCAGGAAGTAGCAAAAACTATTTATCGTATAGACAGCAAAACGGTTTATGTACGAGTCAAAGTTAAGCTACCGGAAGGAACTGAAGTTGCATATTTGGCACATACTAACGGTTATGCGATAGAAAGCGGAAATCCGATAAATACAGTAGGTGCTAAAGGTGATGATTGGGCTCCTTACGCTACTCTTTTGACTGAAAGAGATGAAACAACCGATGCATATTTATACAAAGACGGCGATTTCTTCTACAGAGATTACATTGTGACAGCAGCTGATGTATTTGAAGTTCAGCCTACTCAAGGTAGTTGGGGAAGCAAAGCGCGCAGAGGTGCCGGAAGTACGGATTTTACCTACAGACTTATTCCTTGCTCCGGAACAGCTGAAAATCCAACAGTGATTGAGTTAACCGGCGTTACAACAGTAACAAGCAATAATACAGAATTTCATTGGGGATTTAATACCGGCAAAGTTGCGCAGCGCAAACCACTTTTGGTATTTGGAGATGAACCGAACAGCTATAAACTTTTGTGGAATACGCCGGATACTGCTGAAGTGACTTGGGGTGAAAAAGACGCAGACGGTACATCGTTGACTGCGGAAAAAGACACAATCGACGGAGAAGAGTCAGGATACTGTGCTGTCTTCAAAAATCTTACTCCGGGTAAAACTTACTTCTATCAATTTCCGAACGAAGAGCCTGTGTACTTTGATGCGCCTAAAGCTGCGGACTTTACATTTATTGCCTGCTCCGATCACCAATCGGATAATACAAACATCGAAGCCGGTGTAAAAGCAATTGCAAAAGAAAAACCAGCTTTTGTTATTTCATGCGGCGATATTTCTAACGACGGATTTTCTGCCGGAGAATGGAAAAGCCGTTTCTTTGACATATTAGTACCGGGATTTGCAGGCATTCCATTTGCAAGCGCACCGGGAAATCATGACGGCATGAACCTATTCAAAGACTTCTTAGGTCAAGAAAATCGTTACAGTACTTTTGTTTACGGAAATACACGCATTATCATGCTTGACGTGGAAGGTGCGTATACTCCGGACACGCAGCAGTATAAATGGCTGGAAGAAACTCTCAAAAACGACACATCAACTTGGAAAATTGTTGCTTTGCATGAAAATCCATATTGCTGTGTACCTCGCCATTATTCAAATCTGTTAGTCAGAAAAAATCTTGTTCCGCTGTTTGAAAAATACGGTGTAAATCTTGTACTCGGCGGACACATGCATGCGTATGACAGGACAAAACCGGTCGCAAAGGTTCAATACGTAACACTTCCATGCATGGGGGCAAGTCCTTCTAGCGGTGATGTTTATAAAACAGAACCATTTTATCTCAAATCAGACTTGGGAAAACAGGGATATGCTTCAATTGCAGTAAGTGATGATTCAATAACATTAGAAGTTAAAACCAACGCCGGAGCAATAATAGATAAGTTTTCTATTAATACTGCCGGAGAAGTAACTGATTTTTAATAAGGAGACAAACTATGAAACGAATAATTAATTCAATTATTGTATTAATTGCGTCAATATTATTTTTGATTGGCTGTAGTGCCGAAACTGATAATAATACAAATAATAACAATAATAACAGCGGCGGCGGAGAAAAAGTCGCTCCCGGAACAATCGAAGAGACTCCGGAAGAAGTAAAAATTGTTATTGCTGCTAAAGAAAAACTGGGTGTGACAGATGAAGCTGTACTTTTTTACTACAGACCGGACGGCAACTATGATGACTGGGGGGTATGGCTTTGGGCTGATGGTGCCGATGGTATTTCTGTAGATTTTACAGATACAGCTATTGATGTAGACGGAAAAAAAGTTGCGTGCCTTAACTTTAAAAACAACAACCAGATTTCTTCTGCAATACAAGATATTGTAGCGGAAAATGGAAAAATTAATTTCATAGTAAGAAAAGGCGGTGATACTTGGGCTGCAAAAGATCCCGGTTCGGATCAAACTTGGACACTTGCTTGGGGAAGACATTTTGCGGTAATAAGTCGTGCTTCTAATGTTTATGCTGTAGAACCGAATGCAAAGCCGCAAATTACAGGCGCAGTAATGATCAGCCAATTGGAAATGAAACTGACTCTTTCCTGTAAGTACGCAATTAAAGCAACTCCGTCAGACAATGGATTCAAAATAACAGCAAATGACGGAACTCAATTAAAAATTGAGAACATGAGAAACTTTACTTACAGAACTTCAGATGGCGAAGAATACTTGAAGAATTACAACTACACTTCTATGTTCTGGGTAAAAGTCGGAGGAACAGTAGATTTGGAAAAAACTTATAAGATTTCTCATTCGAGCTTTACTCCTAATGACGGAAAAGAAATTGGCTTAAATGAAGTTTTCAGTGTTGTTGCAGCAGAAACAGAAGCTGTTAATGAAACACTTGGCAGTGTTTATACAGCTGCAAAGACAACTTTCAAAGTTTGGGCACCGCTTGCAAGTGATGTAAATGTACTTATTTATGATGATTGGAAGGATGCAAAAAAAGACGGTGAAAAACACAATTTTGCATTGCCGGAAGATGAAGCCGCAGCTGCCGTTACAGCAAATAACGGTAAGCGTTCTCAGATGACTTTAGATAAAACTACAGGTGTTTGGACTGCTGAAGTAACAGGCGACCTTAAAGGAAAATATTATACTTATGAAATCGTAAACGGCGGATACACAAACAGAATTTGCGATATTTACGCTAATTCGGCAGCTCCGGACAGTGTTGCCGGACAGATTGTAGATTTAGCAGCTGATACTGCCGCACAGCCTGCAAATTGGGAAGCTGCATATACTAACCCATTTAATAAAGGTTACACAGATGCGGTTATTTACGAAATGCATGTTCGTGATTGGGCAAAAGCTTTCGGTGGCGAAGGTAAATTTTCAGAACTTGCCGCAAGTGATCAATTTGTTAATTACTTGAAAGATTTGGGAATTACTCACGTTCAGATTTTACCGGCATTTGATTATGCTGAAAAAAATGAAGATGCAAACTACAACTGGGGATACAATCCTTATCAATACAACGTACCGGAAGGTCGCTATGTTGTAGATCATGATACTGACGGACGAAATGCGGTAAAACAATTCCGTGAACTTATCTGCAAACTGCACGAAGCCGGAATTGCCGTAAATATGGATGTTGTTTACAATCATACAAGCGGTACCGGTGTAGGTTCATTATTCGATATGACTGTTCCTTATTATTATTACCGATTGTCCAACGGTGTGTATTCCAACGGCTCCGGTTGCGGCAACGAAACTGCTTCTAATCAGAAAATGTTTAAGAAATACATGATTGAAAGCTTAAAACATTGGATGACAGATTACCATGTAAACGGATTCCGTTTCGACCTTATGGGATTGCATGAAATTGAAACAATGAAAGAAATTTATGCGGAATTGAAAAAAATTGACCCTAGTGTAATGGTTTATGGAGAACCTTGGAACGGAGGAACTACTGCTGTTAAAAACGGAATTACTTCTGATACAAAAAATAAAATTGATAAAATGGAAGGTGTCGGCATGTTTAATGACAATATCAGAAATGCCATTAAAGGTGCTGAATTCGGTGGTTTCCAGCATGGTTTTGTTCAGGGAACTTATAAAGATAAAGATGGCAAAGATTTAATCGCCAATATTATTGAAGGCTTAAAAGGTTCACCTAGTCTTACAAAGGATCCGGGACATTCTTTAAACTATGTAGAATGTCATGATAACTACACATTGTTCGATAAGCTTGCAATGTCATATTTGAATGTAAGTGAATACGACAGTATCAACGGTGATTTGCTGGGTGCTCTTGATGCTGCAGACGGCTTGGCTGCGGTGAAAGCTCAAAATAAACTTTGTGCCGCACTTGTATTCCTTGCACAGGGAACTCCGTTTATCAACGGCGGTCAAGAGTTTATGAGAACAAAGAACGGTGACCACAACAGTTACAAATCTACAGATAAAATTAATGCAATTGATTTTAATTTTGCTACAACAAATGCTGATGTTTTAGCTGTTTACAAAGGTTTAATCGCACTTCGTAAGGCTAATTCGACTGCTTTCGGCGCAAATAAAAATGCTACGGCAGAAAAGTTTAATACCGACGGAAGCGTGATTAAATATACAACCGGCGATTTTGTAGTTTATTTTAATTCTAAAGATGCAGATGTTGAAATTGAAACTGACGGCTACACAAAAGCGATTGATGTAACTTCCGGTGCAGTTGTTGAACTTCCTGTTCTTCCTGCAGCTGTCGGTGCAAAGAATTTTGTTATCCTGAAAAAATAATTTCTCAATGTGGGGATGAGGCACTGCTACTGCGGTGTACTCACCCACTTTTGTATTATGAAGATTTAAAAAGGAGTTAATCTTGAAACAAATTAAAATATTTTCAGTATTAATAACTGCAATGCTGTTCATGCTTTGCTGCGACAATACGACAGACAATAATACAGAAGAAAATAAATCAGTTCAGAAAGTTGAATTGTCAGAAAGCAGCGTAACTATTGCGCCTTTTGCTTCTGCAAGATTAAAAGTTACAGTATCTCCAAGCGATGCTGTAGACAGTACTGTAACTTGGACATCAAGCGACGAGACTGTAGCGACAGTTTCAAACGGAACAGTTACCGGCGTGAAATATGGTGAAGCTGTAATTACTGCAAGGGCTGGCGAAAAAACTGCCGACTGTACGGTAACAGTAAAAGATACCGCAGCAGTTGCCGGTGATTACGAAGCAAATTTCTGGGATAATGCCAGTGTATATTTTGTAATTACAGACCGTTTTTACAACGGCAACGAAGCAAATGATGAATCTTATGGGCGTGAAAAAGGTAATCCTACAGTTCAGGATGATGTTGCAAAGTTTTACGGCGGAGATATTGCCGGGCTTACAAAGAAACTTGATTATTTAAAAGATTTGGGAATCAATGCAATTTGGATCACCGCGCCTTATGAACAGATTCACGGTTTTTGTATCGGTGGAAGCGACGAGTTTTTCCATTATCCGTACCACGGTTACTATGCAATGGATTACACAAATATGGACGCAAATATGGGAACAAAAGAAGAGTTTAAAACTTTTGTAGATACAGCTCATGCAAAAGGAATCCGTATTGTAATGGATGTGGTTATGAATCATCCGGGATACAATACTATCGAAGATGCAAAACATTTGTATCCGGGAATACTGAAAGATACTTTTACCGACAGTGTGATAATCACGACTAAGAATTATCGCAGTTTTATTGATTACAAAAACTGCGGCACAAACGGCTGGGATGACTGGTGGGGCGGAAATTGGATTCGTGCCGGATTATGCGAGCATTACAAGACCGGCAGCGGAGATTTAACAGGTTC
>JBNMHA010000133.1:0-6205 GCA_050872545.1 Spirochaetales bacterium
ACTTTAGTAAATGTAGAGAAATTGCATTAAGTCTCTACATTTACTAAAGTAAACTGTAAGTCAAACAAGGGAATGACAAGCAACTAAAGAGCTGTGATGTTTTACATTGCGGTTCTTTTTTTATGCAAAAGCAGTACTTTTAAGCAAAGTGCCAGTTCTCAAACCCAAAACAGAATACAGGTCTGGCACCAAGTTGCACACAAGAACCACAAGTGTCAGACCTCGATTCCAAAATAGCATAATAACCTACTCGACTTTGTTTTATCCCACTTTAGCATTAGGGTCTGTCCCCTAAGTTACAACCAAAAACTAATAGCTCCTCGCAGTATCAGAATCTAATTCCAAATCAGAATACCGAAAAAAACATATAATATAACTTCATTAACTGCCATTCGCATTGCTTTTTTCATTCTTTTCAGTATAATGGCAAAAATTATACAAATTAATGGAGAAAATAATGAATTTTACTCACAAACTCTTTACCCCCCCATCTAATTTTTACATTGCTTTTAGCTTTGTTGGTTTTTACAGGCTGCCAAGTTGAAAGCGACGACAGCGGCAACGAACCTGCCGCAAAAATTTCCTACACAGTAAAATTTGACGCAAACGGCGGCGAGGGAAAACTTTCGGGAGACATCAGTACAACTGCTGGCGAGGAATTCGCGCTTCCTGCTGCGGAACTGACAAAAACCGGCTACGACTTCAAGGGCTGGTGCGCCACCGCAGACGGAACTGGCTCAACCTACGAGGCCGGCGCAAAAGCAAAAGACCTTTCCACAGAAAACGGCGCAACCGTAACGCTTTACGCAAAGTGGGTATTAACGCAAGCTTCCGTTACTAAGGCAATTAATGAGGGAAATGGCGAAATTTCCGAAGAGACAATAAATTCGATTGCCGCGGCCATAAGAGAAAATCCCGATGTAAAAATCACCATCGACTTGAGCGGCACGACCGGACTTACCAAAATTCCTGATGGTGCGTTTCTGAACTGCACGAATCTTGATAGCATTGTTCTCCCGGAAACTGTTACTTTAATCGGAAATTCTTCTTTTGCCAGAACCAATCTTTCTGAGATTATCATACCGGACAGTGTGAAGACAATAGACATAATTGCATTTTATGACAGCGGTCTTGCAAGTGTAACATTCGGAAGCGGACTTGAATCAATAGGCGAATCTGCTTTTCAAGACTGCTGTTCCCTTACAAAAATAACCGTGGGCAATGTCAAAACAATTGGCAAAATGGCTTTCTTTAATTGCTATAATATTGAAGAAGTCATTTTCGAGGAAGGCGTGCAGACTATAGAAGATAGTGCTTTCAACAAGTGCAGAAAACTTGCGACTGTGACAATTCCAAGAAGTGTGACGCACATCGGATCATACTTTTATACTTTTGGTGCATTGCAGACCGTGAACTACGGTGGCACAATGGCGGAATGGAAAGCTTTTGTTGCGGATGCAGAAAAATTCGGCACAGACAATGATGAACTTCTGAATGCTGTAATCATCTGCACCGACGGCTCACTTGGCACAGACGCTGCCTCCGTAATCAAACGGCTTGGGGAAGGCACGCATACAGTTACCGTTACCGACGATGTATCTGCGGACTATCTGGCAGAAATAGCAGACGCAATCTATAATAAAAACTCCAGTGGTGCAAAAATCATCCTTGACCTGAGCGGCGCAACAGGGCTTACCGAAATTCCTGACTTTGCGTTTTATAAAGAGGAAAGATGGAATATGTATGCTCTTGTCGGAATCGTTCTGCCACAAAGCGTTACCTCAATAGGAGAAAGTGCTTTTAAGTATTCATCAATTTCTGAAATCGTCATACCGGACAGCGTTACAGAAATCGGGATAAGTGCTTTTTCTGATACACCGCTTAAAAGCGTAAAAATTGGCGCAAAACTCGCCAAAATTGGTAATTTGGCTTTTTGCAGCACTGCTCTTACAAGCATCGAAATACCGGACAACGTCACTTCTGTTGGTACTCAAATCTTTCAAACTTGTTATTCTCTGAAAGACGTAACAATCGGAAAAGGTCTTGCTTCTATAAGCAACAGTATGTTCGTACTTTGTTCCGCTTTGGAAGAAATTGTGATTCCTGAAGGAGTAAAATCTATTGAAAGGCGTGCATTTGAGATGTGCGAAAAGTTAAAGACCATAACAATTCCTGCAAGCGTAACTTTGATAGAAGAGTATGCAATTGACGACTGCGCAAGCCTTGCCGATGTGTATTATGGCGGAACAGTCGCAGAATGGAATGCCCTCAAGAATGATGGAAAAATCAGCACGGGCAACAACGCTCTGTTTAACGCAACAATCCACTGCACTGACGACGACATAACACCGACAACAGGGGCATAGAATAGATTCCTGTGTCGCGTAGTACAGGAATGACATTGAAATCATGCTGGGCAATAATATGGTAACGTGCCGAGCAATGACAAAGGAATAAAACACAAGGGACAGACCTTAATGCTAAAACGGAATCAAGGTCTGTCCCCAGCTAAAAAATTTGCAAAATAAAAAAGACTGCCCGAAAAAGAATAAACTTATCGGACAGTCTTAATTTACACCAGTTTACAGGCAGATTAAAATTTTAATATCTGTAGTGTTCTGATTTATAAGGACCTTCAACTTTTACGCCGATATAATCAGCTTGTTTTTGTGTAAGAGTTGTAAGTTTAGCTCCAATTTTGCCAAGGTGCAGACGAGCAACTTCTTCATCCAAATGTTTAGGAAGCATATAAACTTTGCCTTTTTCCAATTTATCTTGTTTTTCCCACAACTCAATCTGAGCCATTGTCTGATTAGAAAAGCTGTTGGACATAACAAAAGAAGGGTGACCTGTTGCACAACCGAGATTTACTAAACGACCTTCAGCCAATAAGTAAATGCAGTGCCCATCAGGATACAAATATTTATCAACAGTACCGCCTTCTCCACCTTCTTTAATGTTAATTTTTTTGATTCCCGGATATGCGTTCAAATTGTCAACCTGAATTTCATTGTCGAAATGTCCAATGTTGCAGACAATAGCCTGATCTTTCATTTTTGCCATGTGGTCACTTGTAATAACATCGCAGTTTCCTGTTGTAGTTACATACAAATCGCCAAGACCCAAAGTATCTTCTACTGTTTTAACTTCATATCCTTCCATTGCAGCTTGCAGTGCACAAATAGGGTCGATTTCAGTAACAATTACACGGCAGCCGAATCCTCTCAATGACTGAGCACAACCTTTACCTACATCACCGTATCCGCAAACTACAGCAACTTTTCCTGCCAACATAACATCTGTTGCACGTTTAATTCCGTCACAAAGTGATTCACGGCAACCGTAAAGGTTATCAAATTTTGATTTAGTAACAGAATCGTTTACATTGATAGCCGGAACTAAAAGTTTTCCTGCTGCAGCTCTTTGGTAAAGTCTGTGAACACCTGTAGTTGTTTCTTCACTTACACCTTTCCATTCAGCTACAACTTTGTGCCATTTTTGATTGTCGTTTTTCAATTCTTTATTTAACAAATCAAGAATAACTTGTTCTTCATGATTAGAACCTTTGCGATTAATAGTTTCAGGGTCGTTTTCTGCTTCATATCCCATGTGAATCAACAATGTTGCATCTCCGCCGTCATCAACGATTAACTGCGGACCTTTTCCGTCTGGGAATGTCAAAGCTTTCAATGTACAATCCCAATATTCTTCCAAAGTTTCGCCCTTCCAAGCAAATACAGGAATTCCGGCAGCGGCAATTGCAGCAGCAGCATGATTTTGTGTTGAGAAAATATTACAGCTAGCCCAACGAACATTAGCACCAAGTGCATGTAAAGTTTCGATTAAAACTGCAGTCTGAATTGTCATGTGCAGTGAGCCTGAAATTCTTACGCCTTTCAATGGCTGCTTAGGCGCATACTTTTCACGAATAGCCATAAGTCCCGGCATTTCTTTTTCTGCCATTTCAATTTCTTTTCGTCCCCAGTCTGCAAGGGAAATATCTGCGACTTTGTAATCTGACATTTTAAAACTCCTTATATATTTTATTCCGAAATGCTTAGTAAAGCATTATTCCGGTTTTGTAGCCTTAATGATCAATATTTTATGCTGCATATACGACTTTGATATCTGCGTTTCTGCCTGCAGCCCGGCAGCATTAATCCAAGAAATCAAATCATCTTCCGAAAAGCCTAGCCACAAATCTCCATGTGCATCACGCAAATTTTCATCATTATGTTCCGCCAGATCAATCAGGAAAATTTTTCCGTTGCGGCTTAACACTCTTGCCGCTTCACTGACAGCTGCTTGCGGAACAGGAACGTGATGAAGAACCATGTTTATAAATACTGCGTCAATGCTTTCATCCGCAAACGGAAGTGAAGTTATGTCGCTGTTGAAAAGTTCATAGTTAAGAGATGATTTTTTTGCAAGATGTTCTGCCATTTGCAACATTCTGGCTGAATAATCCACTCCGATAACTTTGTTACAAAATGGAGCAAGAACAGGCAAGTTTCTTCCGTTACCGCAGCCTACATCAAGAATTGTATGATATTTTTCCTTTATCAACTCCGCAATTTCCGCCGAACTGAAAATATTATCAAGAAACGACATTAATTGCTTGTGTTCTGCCTCATCAATTGACGCAAAATATTTTTCTGCCTGCTCCTGACGTTTTTTTAGAATCATATCAATTTTTACACGGTCATTTTCAATTTCTTCCGGCAGCCAGCTTTTGTCTATCTTCTCAATAACCTGCGCAAGATAAGTTCGGTAAAAAGTCGAAAGACGGTAGTAAATCCACATTCCTTCTTTTTTGCTTTCAACTAAATTGTTATCAGATAAAATTTTTAAATGATGCGAAATATTGGACTGACGACCTCCGATAACGAATAAAATTTCGTTTACCGTATAAGTTCCGCCATGAAGTATTTGAATTATTCTGAAGCGAGTTTCATCGCCTAATGCTTTTAAAATCTTTATTATTTCCATATTAGTATATCAATGAATATTGATATATCATTATCTTTATAACTCTGCAAGAGCAAAATGAAATTTTTTTTTACTGCAAGGGACAGACCCTAATTCCGGAATGGGATTAGGGTCTGTCCCTTTAGCGTTTAACGCGTCATTCTATGCTTAACATGGGAATCTACACTGGTATCTGTTGTTGCTGGTGTCAGACCTATATACTAAAATACTATAAAATATTGCATCTAAGCTTGTTTCAGTATCTGTTTGGCTTTATTTATTCCAAACTAGAATCAAGGTCTGACACCGTATATCTGAAAACCAACATTTTTTCCAAACTCGGTTATTGGCATAACGAATAATCAGCGTATTTTTCTATAAAAAGAGTTTTATTTCGGAAAAGTAAATCGTGAAGAATGAGAATAAGAAGCTAAAAGTAGCATTTAGGAATAAACTTGCAGATAGTTCACCTACTGAAGCTATTCAAAAAAGTATGAAGCATAGCGATTATTGAGCTGGTCGAAATATTAGCTACACTATATATGGTAGTTTCGACATAGTCAAAAACTAAAGTTTTTGATTTGCTCAACCACCGAAATAAAGCTAGGCATAAAAATACCGCAATCGAATAAAATTAGTAATTCAAAGGCGCTGAACTTCGGCTAAACCGCTTTCAGCAGGTCAAGGTCTGTCCCTATTAATCCAGCGAGTAATTTCCATCGCCAATATCTTCCCAAACCTCGTAAAATGGGTAATCTTTGGCACGCTTCGCAAGCCCGGCACGGACTGGATTTTCCTCGATATACACAAAAACGCGCACCAAATCGACAAGATTTTCGATAATTCTACTGAAAAACCTGTCCTTCCAAGCACTTCCCTCAAGGTTGTAAGTCCGATTCACCCACTGCGTAAACCGCTGTTTGATGTACTTCATAATCTCGGAAAGGTTCTCTCCGGCGGCAGGTTGAATCTCCAAGTGGAAATGTGTGTCCAAAATGCAGATGTTTTTTACTTTAAATTTAAACTTTTTCGCAGCAGCGTGAATCAGAACAAGAA
The DNA here is from genome assembly GCA_050872545.1 of Spirochaetales bacterium. Classification (GTDB taxonomy): domain Bacteria; phylum Spirochaetota; class GWE2-31-10; order GWE2-31-10; family GWE2-31-10; genus RGIG8597. The sequence continues at coordinate 6,025 of JBNMHA010000133.1, forward strand.
GCATCGCCTTAATTACCGGATTTATCCTGAGCTGAATGAGCTTGTGGAACTTGTTGCTGACGTGATAATACGCATTTTCCTTTAGCTGTCGTGGTTTTCGCATAAGCACCTCCACTAAGCTTTAATGCGTTTTGGTGTCATTTTTAACTACAAGATTAAGAATACTTTACATATTTTTACA
>JBNMHA010000134.1:0-6088 GCA_050872545.1 Spirochaetales bacterium
TCCAGCAGTTCGGCGTCAATCATGCACTGATAGTAGCGCATTCGGCAGCCTAAGTTCTTCTGATCCGTAGTCTGCATTTCTAGGTCAAAGACACGGTCGCTGTCGGCTACATACACATCAAGCCGAATGCCGCGTTTGTCCGGTTCTAATTTCAGCTCTTTCTCAAACGACTTATAAACTAGTTTGCCGACTTTGATATGCAAAAGTGTTTCGATAACCTCGCGACATATCTCTTCATTTTGCATAACTTTGCAAAAAGCGAAATTGTTTGTGAACTTAATATCTTCGTATTTTTCCAAGTAGTCCATTTACTTTCCCTTGTTTATAGATTAAGAAACAATTTTTTTTAATCACTTCTATAATGCTATAAACACAAAAAGTTTCAAAATATTGCATGTTTTCAGAAAAAAAGTGAAGATTTTTACGAGTGGAAACTGGGGACAGCCCCATATTCTGTTTTAGCATTGAGGTCTGTCCCTTAGTCTTCTGTCATTGCCCGGCTTGATTCCAACGTCATTCCTGTGCCACGACACAGGAATCTGTTGCTTTGTTTGAAAAGGGATTGCCGTGTCGGGGCACGGCAATGACAAAGAATTTCAAGTCCGGAAATGACAAGGGGCACTCTTTTACTTGCCAGTGTAATTGTAGACCATGTTTGCACTGCTAAGCGGTGCGTTATCCGTGCCGATGTTGACCGCCGCCCACTCTGCCTTTGTGCCGGCATAGTACACAGTGGAAAGGTTTGTGCAGCCGTCAAATGTGGAGTCGCCTATCGAAGTTACGGTTGCAGGAAGCGCAATACTTTCAAGAGCTGTGCAGTTTCTGAGCGCAAGGTCAGGTATATCGGTAAGGCTTGCCAGTTCGGTAATGTCTATGTTAAGTTTTGCACCAGTCGTGTTTTTTGTTAGTCCTACGCCTATGCATTTGACCGTAGTTCCGTCAGCCGTTCCCCTTAACTTGACCGTGCATCCGTCATTGCCAAGTACACTAATCAAGAGTGCTATTTTACTTGATACAATACCCTGTTCGGTGTCGCCAGCACAATCAAGGACAATACCATCCCTGCCGTAAGTTACGGTTTGCAATGATGTACAGCCGTCAAATGCAGAAGTCTTGAATAACTCAGGCTGGGACGGAATCGTGATTTCCTTTAAGCTTGTGCAGTTTGCAAATGCTTCATCCCATATATTTTTGATACCTTCAGGAATAGAAACGCTTTCGAGAGCCGTACAGCCCTTGAAAATCTGCGTTTGTATAGATGTAACTTTTTCAGGAATAGAGATAGATGTCAGTTTTGTACAGTCCTCAAAGGCATTTTGCCCAATAGATGTTACAGATGAAGGAATAGATACAGAAGCCAGTTCTGTACAGCCTGCAAATGCACTGTCATTTATCTGTGTTACATTTTCAGAAATGGAGATAGAAGTCAATCCTGTGCAGCCTGCAAATTCAGATTTTCCTATACTGCTGTCTGACAGAACAATGCTGATAAGGTTCGTGCAGTCTTTAAATGTTTCATCGTTACTTGGGTAGCGATTACTCCAGTTCATGTCAAGTTTGATTTTTGCATTCGGATTGTTTCTGATTGCCTCTCCTGTAGCAGTATAATCAGAATCAACAATAGTATCGTCTGTAACCGTTACAGTGTGCGTGTCTTCAGTAAGCGCGCTGATTACGGCAGGCGCATTGTCTACGGTGCAGAAAATTCCATCGGTGCAGCGGACTATGGCATTGCTGAGCGTATAATTTGTCTTGCTATCGGAAGTAAATTCTTCTCTAAGTGTTTTCCACTGCGCTATTGTTCCCTTGTAGATTATTTCAAAACCTTCTATCTTGCCAGTGCCATTACTTGATACAGCATTGTCGCCTATACTTGTAACGCTTGCAGGAATTGTCATGGTCTTTAACGAGGAACAATTCCTAAACGCCTCTTTACCTATAGTCGCTACACCGTCAGGTATTATCACGCTTGTAAGACCTGTACACGCGTAAAAAGCACTATCACCAATTTCGGCAAGGCTGTCCGGCATGACAATTTCAGAAAGTCCTGACTGCCTAAACGCACCTTCTTCAATTGAGGTGATGCCCTGCGGCAACATGATTCCAATAAGGTTATCTGCACCTTTAGACATGGTATCCGGTATTCTTGCAAGCCCTGTTGCGTTTGTCATGTCAAGGATAACTTTTGCTTTTTCATTGTTAAGGATTACATTCACTATATTCTTTAAATCTTCCTCTGTTATTTCGTCGGTTACGGTAACCGTGTGCGTACCTTCCGGAAGGTTTTTGATTACATCAGGAATATTTGTAATAGTGCCGTCTGAACATTTTATTGAAACGTCTGTAAGACATTCATTGTTGCTGCCGAATTTTTCTGTATCCGCAACAAAAGCTTTCCACTCTGCCTTTGTGCCACCGTAGGTTACGCTTGTAATTCCTGTACAGTTATAGAACGCAGTACTTTCAATCTTCTGCACGGTTTTTGGAATTGTAATAGTCTTGAGATTTGGGCAGTCTCTAAATGAACTGTCATTGATGTATTCAACACCTTCCCCAAGCACAATCTCTTCAAGATTGCCGCATAAATAAAAAGCCATATTTCCGATTGTCTTTACACTGCCCGGAACAGTCACTTTTGTAAGGGAGGCACAGTTAGAAAAAAGACTGTCGCCTATAGCTTCAATCCCCTTTCCAATAACAACACTCTCAAGTCCTGATCCAGAAAAAGCGGAGCTGCCGATTTCAGTTACACTGTCAGGGATTACAATGCTTTTCAGGCTTGTGCAGGCGTAGAATGCGCCACCGCCGATAGTTGTAACCTTGTTACCGATTACAATACTTTCAAGTCCTGTACAGTTTTCAAAAGTGCTGCCTTCTATTTTTGTGCAATCCTCTGGCAGCACAAATCCCGCAAGGGAAGAACTACAGCTGGAAAATTGACCGTAATATATATTCATACCGGTTGTCAAAGTCATGTCAAGGCAGATTTTTGCGCTGGAGTTATATTCAAGAGCAGCTTTTATATTTTCAAACGTGACGCCAAGCGACGGAAATGGTCCTGCAAATTCCAATGTGTGCGTATTGCCGTCTGCAGGAACGCTCTTAATTGCGTCCGGAACAGCAGAGGCGGAGTATAAAACGCCGTCGGTGCAACAGACAGGCCCGTTGGTCAGTTTATTGTTCGAGGCACCGATTTTTTCTGATGAAAGCAAGGCTGCCCATTCTCTTTTTGTGCCATTGTAGTTTACGCATTTAATGCCCGGACAGTAGAACGCATTGCTTCCAATTGATGTAATGCTTTTTGGAATTGTTACTGTCGCAAGCTTTTTACAGCTATGAAACGCCATATTTCCTATAGTCTGCACGCCTTCCTCAAGCACAACCTCCTCAAGGTTCTTGCAACTGTAGAAAGCACAGTATCCGACTGTCTTTATACTGCCCGGAACAGTCACTTTTGTAAGGGAATCACAGCTAGAAAAAGCTCGTTCACCTATCTGCTCGACTCCGCTTCCGAACCTTACAGTTGCAAGACTGGTTGAACTGAATGCATCATTGCCTATTTCCCTTACAGTGTCAGGAATGGTGATTTCTTTAAGTTTTGTCCCAGAAAAAACACCGTTCTCAATCTTTGTGATGCTGCTTGGTATGGTAACTTCGGAAATATCAGTTTCGTCAAAAGCGTATTTTCCGATTTTAGTAACGCTGTCCGGTATTGTGATTTTGGAAATGCTTGAGAACTCAAAAGCGAAATCCCCGATTTCCGTTACGTTATCTGGTATGGTGACTTGTGTAAGTTTTGTGCCGTAAAAAGCACCTTCTCCAATTTTAGTTACATTGTCGGGTATAATAATTTCTGAAATACCAGTTTTGCCAAATGCGTAATATCCGATTGAAGTGATATTCTTTGGAAGCACAATTCCAACAAGGTTTGGACATATAATAGCAGTTTCAGAGCCATCATCCTCGTTATAGTTATAAAAATAGAATGCGTTGTCTGGAATTTCTGTAAGCCCCGTTGTCGCGCTAAGGTCAAGGTTCACTTTTACGTTGGGATTTTCAGCAAGTGTATTGCGGATTTCTGTGATTACATCTTTGGTGATTAGACCGGCAAGGGCGATTGTATGCACAGAACCGTCAGCAGAAAGATTTTTGATTGTGTCGGAAACGTAGGCCGCCGATATTGCCCATTTTGCGTAGAGCGTGATACTGGCAGTCGGTATGATTTCCGCCTTGTCTTCGTAATTTGTGCCGCTTCCGTCTGGTGCAGTGTTCCAGCCTGCAAATATGAAGCCTTCTTTTGTAAGTTCCACCGCAGGAAGAGTTGCTTTCTTGCCAGAACCTATAATGATGTCGTCAGGAACTTTTCCTTCTGCGCCGTTTGAATCAAACTTGATAGTGCAGAAAACAATTTTTTCCCACTGCGCGTAAAGCGTCAGGTTTTCTGTAAGCGTGATTTTTGCGCCGTCCGCATAACTCGTGCCAGTTCCGTCGGCAGCGGTGTTCCAGTTGGTAAAGTCGTAACCGTCTTTAGTGAACGCATTTTGTGCAATGGTGATTTCCGCGCCATCTTCTGCGGTCTGGGTTTTCATCTCGCCGCTTCCGCCGTTGGAATTGAAAGTGATTGTAAATGTTTTCTTTGCAGGTTCATTTTCGCTGCCCGATTCAGGTTGACAGCCGATAGACAGCAGCATAAGCATAAAAAATACGCTGAATGTCTTAAAATAATTTTTCCTTTTCATACATTCCTCCATAGATTGAAATTATAAAAGGGATGTAAAAAAAAAAAAAAAATGTCAAGAGTTTTAGTTATATATTATTCGTGATTTCGCCGAAACAGCTATGCTGCTGCGTACAAACGCCTGCTTACCTCCTTACGGGCTTTTGCAAATGGCGAAATCTTTTTTGGTGTGGGAAGTTAGGGGACAGACCTGTATTCTGTTTTAGTATTTAGGTCTGTCCCTTGTGTTTCTTGTTATTTTTGTCCTTGCTTGTTTCCAATGTCATTCTCGCACTTGATGCGGGAATCCTATTGAATATTTTACGAGAGATTATCAACCGAGTTTGCTTCGCAAACGTCGCAGGTCAAGCCGGATAATGACAGGTGAAATAAAAAACAAAAGGCTGAAAACTGCCGATAATGACACGGCAATCAGCGCAAAGTTTCTAAAGCTTTTCTATTTCCTTAAGTGATAGTCCAGTACTATCAACTATCAAATTGAGTGAAACATTTGCTGCCTTGAGAACCTTTGCAGTTTCAACAGCTTTCTTATGTTCACCTTGAGTAATGCCAAGCGAAATTCCTTCACTGCGACCACGTTCTTCGCCGATTGCGATTCCTTCGTTCAAGGCATCGGTCTTTGCTTCCATAATTCTTGTTGTGTATGTCATATATTTTCGCCTTGCCTCCCGATTCTTCTTTATTGCTGTGATTTCGCCGCTTATCCTCTCGGTAAGTTGTGATTCTGTCGTACCGCAGCGCACGTAATCATAAAACAACTTCAAATCAGGGTCAAGCAAAGTCAAATCATCTGCCGTTGTATTCAGAAATATTTTATGCGTTCCGTCATTAAGTGGAAGTGGTGGATTGCAGCTCATGCAGATATTTTCAAACTCATAAATCGCATTGCCAAGCAGAAATGGGTCGAATGTGCAGATAAAAATCACGTAATTGTCTTTCATGTCTGTGTAAGACTTGCCCGGCGCAGTGTTGTCCACATCAGCCACTGCCTGATAATAGCGCGTCCGCTTTGGCAACTCAAGCCTGTGTCCATTTTGCATCTCTACGTTAATAATTTTGTCCTCGTCACGCAAATAAACGTCCATCGCTATTGCTTTGGATTGCGGATCAACTTCAATTTCGTATTGACTTGTGAGAAATTTAATCTTGCCAACTTTAACACGCAGAATCAGCTCCAGCAGCTGCCGACAAATCTGTTCATTTCTCATCACATGACAAAATAAGAAATCGTCCGTAATCGTCAAATCATCCCAGTTTTTAAATTCGTTCATTTTCTTTTCCTTGCTTACAGATTAAGAAGCAATTTTTTTCTGTTGCTTCTATATACATATAATGCGAAAAAGCATCAAA
>JBNMHA010000135.1:0-6051 GCA_050872545.1 Spirochaetales bacterium
ATATATTTCATTGTTAGAATCCTGTATAAATGAGACTGCTTACTTCATAAGCTTTTTATCGGATATGTAATCGTTGAGGATTTTATATCTTTCCCGTTCATGAAATCAAGATATTCTTTATGAACTTCTTTAGGTATGCCGTCTTTTTGAATTTGTCCGTTATGAAGCCAAATTGTTCTGCTGCAGAATGATTCTATTTGTCCCAAAGAATGAGAAACAAGCACAATTGTTGCCCCCTGCTCTTTTATTTCTTTTAGTTTCTTCAAGCATTTTTCACGGAATTTCACATCGCCTACAGCCAAAATTTCATCAATCAGCAAAATATCCGCATCCACATTAATGGCAACGGCAAATGCAAGGCGCATGTACATACCGGAAGAATACGTTCTTACCGGATTATTTAAGAAATCTCCGAGTTCGGCGAATTCAATAATGTCATCGATTCTGCTCTTAATTTCTTTCTTGCTTAATCCGAAAATTGATGCATTTATATAAATATTTTCAAGTCCTGTCATATCCGGATGAAAACCGGCTCCAAGCTCCAACAGGCTCGATACACGACCGTTCATTATGATTTCACCGGAATCCGGATACATAATGCGTGTAAGCATTTTCAATGTAGTACTTTTACCGCAGCCGTTATGACCTATCAGCCCTACAGCTTCACCTTTTTCTATTGAAAAACTTACATTCTGAAGTACTTTCAGTTCTTCATATCGGTTGCGTTTCCAAAAAAGCAGTTTGTCACGCAGTGAATACCCCTTGTCTAAGTATATTTTGAAACTTTTGGATATATTTTTTGCCTCAATTGCGTATTCGCTCATTTTACAGCTCCTCTGCAAACCGACGATTCAGTTTTGAAAATAAAAAAGATCCGCTTATTAATACTAAAAGTCCGAGTATAACGGCATTAGTCAATGTTTCCAGTGCGGGAATTCGTTTATAATACAGAATATCACGATATGCGATTATTACGGAAACCATGGGATTTAAATTGTAATATATTTTATATGATTCCGGTATTATGTCCGGCGAGTAAAAAAGCGGCGTTGCGTACATCCAAAGTGTGGAAATTACTCCCAAAATATACGATAAATCTCTGAAATAAACAGTCAGTCCGGAAACAAACATGGCGATTCCTGTAACAAGTAAATATTCTACCGCAAAAACTATCGGCAAAAACAAAAGGGCAATCGGATTTATTCCCCAACCCGTAACTATTATGACAAGGAATATAACAATAAAAACCAAAAGCATATTTATAAAACGGCTTGTGGAAAAAGAAATAGGAAGTACCATTCTCGGGAAATATATTTTCTTTACCAAACTGCTCTGGCTTACAACACAGTTTGCACCTTCCGTGAATACTGCACTGAAGTACATCCAAGGAACCAGCCCGATAAAAAGGTATAAATAGAAGCAATCTATGTCATTATGGAATATTACGGAAAAAACTATTGTATATACTACCAGTTGCAGTAAAGGATTCATAAAAGTCCACAAGAAGCCCAGAAATGAAGCTGCATATTTTCCTCGCAGTTCTCGCCTTACAAGGCTTTCTATCATGGAACGGTAACTCCAAAGTTCTTTTATTGCTTTAAACATAAATTTATCCTGTTAAATTTTGACTTAGTATATTTTAATATCGGAAAATAAAAAATGTCCAGTTATTTCCTTTCGCAAAGTTTACCGAATGATTTCTTATAGCTTATTTGAGCTTTTTTATATCGAAATATGACAATAATGCAAGTATAAAAAGTCCCGAAAAGAATTTTCAATAATGCCGAAAAACTTTTTTTTACGGCAAATCCCTGCTTTGATTCGGGGAAGTACCAGATTGCTTTTTTTACTCTGTACATTTCGTGAGCATCTGTCCCTATATCCAAAACCGCATTTTTGTTTGCCGGCAAAAGCCAACCATTGAGCGTCAGAATCGTTTTTAGGTTGCCGTAAGTTTTAGATGCGCCTTTTTTTATGTATGTAAAATTTTTTGGCAGTTCATTAAGCATTTTGTTGTTGAAAGATTTGCTGGCGTGCTTCAGCAGTTTGGCGTGATTTTTTTCCGAGTCAAGCTTCAACAACCACTGTGCACCTTTGCAGAAGTCTCTAATTCCTTTTAAAAATAAATCAACATCCCAATATTTGTATGTAGCTGTTCTCCAGAAAACATTATCAAAAATATATCTGATTATTTTTACCGGAGTATTATATAGCGTATTAATAATTGTATGGTTTCTTGTTTCATAATAAGTATTTATTAATTGATGCTTTTTATCAAACGACTCATGCCATACACCTATTCCATTCAACAAAATGAATGGAAGTTTTAGACGCATTCCGTATTCAATATCGTCTCCATGTATGAAAAAAGGCATGGGATAACCGATTTTTCTTAATGCTGAAATTGGCATACAGGAATACCACCAACCAACATAATCAATTTTAATATTTTCCTTATCGTTGCAGATTAAGCTCTTTGTGTCCTGCAAATCTAAATTCAAATGCAGCGGAACAGGTTTTGCATTCCATTGAGCGGCAAATTCATATTGAATGTTTGGATTGTCCATATTCAACATCGCACCGGGAATTATACATTCTGTGAATTCTTTTTTAATATAGGAAAGAAAAATGGCTGTGCGTTCTATGACTTGCGGAATAATTTTAATATCATCATCCATAAATATTGTGTGTGTTATTTTTTTTTCATCACAAACAGCAAGTATTTCATACAAGCCTCTGGAAAAACCACCGGCACCGCCTGTATTTGCGTTTGGGAAAACATGAATTTTGTTTGTTACCAGACTGTTACCGAGAGTTTGTCCATTGTCTGCAATAAAAATTTCTAATTTATCATAAAGCTGACATTCCGGATTGTTCAAAATTTCACTTTGCAACTGTGCGATATTAGCTTTTAAATATTCTTCTCGGCGGTATGTGCAGATATTTAATGCAATAACGACATTAGTGTTTACCGGAGTTTTTGTAATATAATCAGCTTTTTCAATTACACAGTCTTCATAAGCTATTAAAGTAAAAAAAATCATTCCGTTGTGATGCTGCCAAACTTCAGTCGGCAGTTCAATTGATGAATTTGCGCTAAGCTGTACATCTGCTGAAAAAACTTCCCGCTCGGTTTCAGTATCGTTGCTAAGTTGAAAGATTGAAAGCTTTACGTTTCCTTTCCCGGTGATTTTAAGTGTTAAATCCTGCAAGTCGGTATATTTAAACCATTTTCCGGCTGAAAAAATATTAAAAAACGTATTAGTTCCAAGCAAACCGTTCTTACTAAGATTAACTTTTCCATTTTCAATATTTCCGCCGTTTATGTGAAAATACAATTTGGTATCACCTATATACGGAAATATCAATTTCTGCAAAATCAAATAAGACCCCTTTTTAATAGTTTGCCAGTCATACTATTTTTTCATACATCACGCAATGATTATCGTTAATCTTTCCATTCTTCCCAAACTATATTGCAGTTTTTATTTTTTGTTGATTTATTATTCACGCTTTTATTGTATTCCGAAACTCTGTGTTTTCGCAAAAGTCTATATTTTTCAGTAGTGTATAGCTTTACTAAAATAATATTTCCCAGCATAAAAAATATTCCCGATATAAAACCATTAATATTTTTTGGAACTTTATTTGATAGCTTAATGCTAAATAATGTAAAAACTGCGCTTATAATTGTTAAAACCAAGTTTTTAATTATGGATTTGAATGTTTTATTTACAAATAGCGTGAAAATACATTGAAACAGAAAAAAGAATGTTAATAACAAAAAACTTAACCATAAATAAAGCATACTTGAATAAGAAAGAAAATAACACAGCAAAATCGCTGTTATATGTAATGTTTTTAAGTTTTTTCTAAATTCAAAAGACTTCATTTTTTTTGCCTCACTCTTTTGTGACTAAATATATATCATCATTTTATATATTACAAGTTCAATTACAACTTTTAGTAAAGAATGTTTATTGTAAATGATTCAGATTATGAATATTTTTCTTTTTAACACCGTACTAAAAGGGTATTTTGAGATAAAAATTTTTTATATGAAGTTTTTTGTGACAAATTAAAGATGTTTAAAGGTAAATATATTAAATATTATGTATTATTGTAATGGTTTGACTTTTTACCTAATGAGTGTGCTTTACAATGTATACTCATTATTCTGATTGATAATAAAAAAGGTGAAACCATATTGTTGATATGATTTCACCGCATTGCTTGTTTTGTTTATTTGTTATTTCTCATATCCGTTAGGATTTTTTGACTGCCAATTCCAAGTATCGGCGCACATGTCTTCCAATGTTTTTTGTGCTTTCCAACCAAGTTCTTTTTCTGCTTTTTCGGGATTTGCGTAACATTGTGCAATGTCGCCGCTTCGTCTTGGTGCAATTGTATAATTTATTTTTTTGCCACAGGCTTTGCTGAAAGCGTTGACCATATCCAATACGCTACAGCCTTTTCCTGTACCAAGATTAAAAATGAAAAGTCCGCTATGATTTTTCAAGTAATCGATTGCTTTTACATGACCAGTTGCCAAATCTACCACGTGAATATAGTCACGTACTCCTGTTCCGTCCGGTGTGTCATAATCATTACCGAAAACATTAAGGCATTTAAGTTTTCCTACGGCAACTTGTGAAATATACGGCATTAAATTATTTGGAATCCCTTTCGGGTCTTCGCCTATCATTCCACTTTTATGCGCGCCGACAGGATTAAAGTATCGCAGAATTACTACGTTAAAATCATTATTTGCTTTTTGATAATCAGTTAAAATTCTTTCAATCATTAACTTTGTTTCACCGTAAGGATTAGTTGTGTTTCCTACAGGAAAATCTTCGGTAATTGGAACAGTTTTTGGTGTTCCGTAAACTGTTGCCGATGAGCTGAAAACAAAATTTTTCACGTTATGTTTTCTCATACTGTCTATAAGATTTAATGTTCCCATAATGTTGTTGTGGTAATACTCAAGCGGTTTTGCTACAGACTCGCCTACCGCTTTCAGCCCAGCCAAATGAATCACGGCATCAATTTTTTCTGTGTCAAAAACTTTATTTACCGCAGCCGCATCGAGCAAATCTGCTTTATAAAAAGTTATCTGTTTGCCTGTGATTTTTTCTACACGATGTACAGATTCTTCTGATGAATTGCTTAAATTATCGAGAACTACAGTGTTGTATCCGGCTTCGGCAAGCTCTACACAAATATGGCTTCCGATGTAACCGGCTCCTCCGGTCAGTAAAATAGTCATAGTATTTTGCTCCTGCTATCAATTTTTTATATTTAAAATCCACGCATGATGGATTTTTAGCCCCAAAGATTCGCAATATATCACAAATGCCGAAAATAATCTTTCCGCCAGAAAGCCGAAAACTCTTGCTTGATAAGTGTCGGTTGGCAAAGTTATTTTTTTTTCTGTATTTTCAAGAATTGGAAATAATAATTGCATATATTTATCAAATAAATCTCTGCGCATTACGAATAAATTTCCAATGTATAATTTGTGCGATTTCAACGCTTTTTTAAAGTACGGCAGAAAGTTCGGAAACAATTCTTTTATGCTTTCTGTCATTGCCTGCAAATCGCTTTCTCGGTGACAGTCGCAGTAATTTTTATAAACGCTGCTCGGTAAAATATCGGGATAAGGAACAAGCAAATCATAATTGTAAAGCTCACTGTTCATGAAATTTTCAATTTCGCTCCAAGCAAATTTTATATTTTCCCGATTGGTATTTTTTTTGCCCGAATATAATTGTCCGCTTCGTGTTTTTAAAAATTTTGCACACCGCAGCCTTTGCAGCAGTGCAAGAAAAATTCTTTTAAGATTTTCCCTGAAATCATTCACCGGATACAAATAACGCCTATAGTGCATCAGACCGACAAAATCACAATCGCTTGTTTTCTTATTTTTCCACATAGCGTAAAGTGCCGTTAATTCGCAGTAATTTTTATTTTTGTACGAAATATTTTCACCGCAGTTATCAAAATGATTGCATGAAATGTGAATGTCAGTCAAGTCACATCCGCATTGAAATG
>JBNMHA010000136.1:0-6017 GCA_050872545.1 Spirochaetales bacterium
ACAATGGGAATTTCCCTTTTTGACTGTGCCGACGAAGATCCAAAGCGTGCATGTGAAAAGATTTACAACAAAATTACCGGTTGTGCGAAAGATTTGGTAAAAACCGGAGAAGATATAGAAAACACTTTCGGTATTCCGATTGTGCATAAACGAGTTTCCGTTACGCCTATTTCGCTTGTTGCCGCAGCTTCAAAAACAGACAATTACCTGATGTTTGCGGAAACTCTCGATAAAGCGGCAAGAACAATAGGAATCAACTTTATCGGCGGCTTTACTGCTCTTGTGCAGAAGGGTTTTCTTAACGCAGATAAAATTCTTATTTCATCAATTCCTGAAGTTCTGGCAAAAACTGAACTTGTTTGTTCCTCAGTAAACGTTGCATCAACAAAAGCCGGCATTAACATGAGCGCAGTGCGTGATATGGGACAGATTATCAAGCAAACAGCGGAACTTACAAAAGACCGTGACGCATTAGGTTGTGCAAAACTTGTAGTATTTGCAAATGCGGTTAATGATAATCCATTTATGGCAGGTGCGTTCCTTGGTGTGGGAGAAGCCGAAACTGTGATAAATGTAGGGGTAAGCGGTCCGGGAGTTGTAAAAACAGCTCTGGAAAAAGTGAAAGGTGCTGATTTTGAAACTGTAGCGGAAACTATAAAAAGAAGTGCATTTAAAATTACACGCGTAGGACAACTTGCTGCAAAGGAAGCTGCCAAGAGATTGAACTGTGATTTTGGAATTGTTGATTTATCGCTGGCACCTACTCCGTTTATAGGTGACAGCGTAGCTCATATATTGGAAGAAATGGGGTTAGAATCGTGCGGAGCTCCGGGTACAACAGCAGCTCTGGCTCTTTTAAATGACGCTGTAAAAAAAGGTGGCGTAATGGCTTCAAGTTCTGTTGGCGGATTAAGTGGTGCGTTTATACCTGTAAGTGAAGATTTAGGCATGATTGACGCAGTTGAAAAAGGTGCTTTGTCACTTGAGAAACTGGAAGCAATGACTGCCGTTTGTTCTGTAGGGTTGGATATGATTGCAGTTCCGGGCAAAACAACAGCTGAAACAATTTCCGGAATCATTGCAGATGAAATGGCAATAGGCGTTGTTAATAATAAAACCACAGCAGTAAGAATTATTCCTGTTCCGGGTAAAGATGTCGGCGATTCGGTAGAATTCGGAGGTTTGCTTGGTAAAGCACCTATTATGAATGTAAATAACTTCAGTCAAAAGGATTTCATTGCACGCGGAGGAAGAATTCCTGCTCCGCTTCACAGTCTGAAAAATTAATTTCATTTATTAAATACAAAAGAGGCTGTCCAATAAATTAAAACCACAATGGTTATTAAGCGGTGGCAAAATATTAGCTGCACTTCATATTTTTTTGGACTGCCTCTTTTTTTGTCAGTATATATTATCGCATTATGTTATGAATCAAAATCTGGTCACTTTGTTATTAGATTGTCACACGGCTATTGTTTCTGACCTTCCGCAAAAATTTTGAAAACAAAAATTAGCGTTACTTCATTTCTCAATTGAGAACTGAAAAGCTACACTTTCAACATTTTCGGGTCAATCCGCTTTTTTGTATCAACATCAAAAAGCGTTACTCTGTTGTATAAAAGTGCAAGCGACTTTCCCAATGAGATTTGGCAGGTCTCCCCCACTGAAAAATTAACGCATATTTTATATCTTTGGTCATCCGGAAGCTTTAAAACAAAAAGAAGCCAGGCAAGAAATTCTCTTATCGAAGCAGAATTTATATATGAAAGCCTAGTAATATCCAGTTGAATTATATCAATATTTTTTCTGCAAACTTCTTTATGCAAATTACTTAAAAATATTCCCAAAGTCTGCTTAGGAAACTGCGTATCAAGCCGTCCGATTATTTTCACAATTTGTTCATCAGCCGTAAGAGTCATTCCATCGGTTCTGATTGACGGTATTATAATTCTCATTTTATCCCCACTGTTTTTAAAACAATTTTCTGCATTGTTCTGGTTGATTTATCTTTGCCGGTGCCTTTTGCCACTCAGTCATTTCACTTTTGATATGGTCATGATCAGTTAATTTCAAAATTACAGATGTCGGTGTAAATATCAGATAAAAAATTATGCAAAAAACTACTGTTCCAATAACAAATGTCACAGTTTTCCAAACAGCATTTGCAGCGTAAAAGAAAATTACCGCAATTGTTGAAAAGTGCATTCTTCTTAATGACGGAAAATCCGGCAGCGTCCAAGCAGCAGTTTGATGATAAATCGCAATCGTTCCGGTAATCACAGCCGGTATAAAATTAATCTGCAAAATATCGTGATTTAATATCTGCCTTAGTATTGAAAGTACTGCAATTATCAGCATTCCGATCGAAAATGAAATACAAAATGTACGAAGTGTCTTTTTGTTTAATCTTGAATAATTTTCTTTTTCCATTCAGTTAAATCCATTTTCACCGGCTGCAATTTTTTTTCAAGAATAAAGCATTCTAAAACCAGTATGTCAATATTTGACGCAAAAAAGCAGTACAGCGCATCCTCAGGCGTGCAGACTATCGGTTCACCTCTTACATTAAAAGAAGTATTTACAACCATCGGCATTTTTGTCCGCTCATAAAACGTATTCAGCAGTTTATGGAAAAGCGGATTATCTTCTTTCCGCACTGTTTGCACACGTGCCGAGCCGTCAAGGTGCGTAACCGCATTAATCGTGCTGCGGTCTTTTCCCAACAGCGACATTTTGTCTAATGCAAAATCGTTAATTTTGTCTGACACAAAATTGCAGCAATCGGTATTCTTTAAATGTTTCTCGGCAACCTGCGCCGTAGTGAGCATATACGGAGTTAATAATTTCAATGATGACGGAATATCAAAATATTCGTCGGCAAATTCCTCCATTACGGCAGGCGCAAATGGGCGAAATGATTCTCTGAATTTTATTTTAAGATTCATTTTCTTTTGCATGTCTGCACTGCGCGGATCTGCAATAATAGAACGGTTACCCAACGCACGCGGACCGAATTCCATACGCCCATGAAACCAACCGATTATTTTCTGCTCATCAAGCGCACCGGCACAATAACTGCATATATCATCATCAGACATTTTTTTATAAACCAATTTATGATGCTGCAATAATTTTTCGATTTCTTCACAGCCAAATGAAGGTCCCAAACCGGGCAACTGCAATTTTTTTTCGCAGCCAACTTCACGTTTGTTATTATGCAGCGCATAATGGACATAAAGAGCCGCTCCAACAGCTCCGCCGGCATCTCCGGCTGCCGGTTGAACAAAAATGTTTTCAAAAATGCCTGACTTGCCAAGAACATAATTAGCACTACAGTTCAAAGCAACGCCGCCAGCAAGACACAAATTCCTGCTTCCGGTAAGATCTTTCGCATGTTTAGCCATTGCAACAATAATTTCATTCGTAACTTCCTGAATACTTGCTGCAATATCCATATAAAATTTGGTCAGCGGATCTTCCGGCTTGCGTTCCGGCATACCAAAAAGCCTGTGGAATCTATTGTTAATCATTTTCAATCCGCCAATATAATCAAAATATTTCATATTCAGCGAAAAGGAACCGTCAGAATTAACTTTAACAAGATTGTCATATATTTTCTTCTTGTATATCGGTTTTCCATACGGAGCAAGTCCCATAAGTTTATATTCACCGGAATTCACTTTAAAGCCGCAGTAATATGTAAATGCAGAATAAAGAAGTCCCAAAGAATGCGGAAATTCCAATGTTTCCAAAATATCAATTTTATTTGCACTTCCGTATGAAATTGCGGTTGTCGTCCACTCACCTGCTCCGTCGATTGTTAAAATTGCAGCTTCATCAAACGGTGACGGATAAAACGCACTAGCAGCATGAGATTGATGGTGCTGCGTGAACAAAACATCTCTGTCATATTTTAAATCTTTTTTGATTTGATCTTCAGTCCAAAGTTTTTCACGCAGCCACAGCGGAACAGCTTTTAAAAATGAGCGAATGCCAAGCGGTGCAGTATGCAAATATGAGGCAAGAATTCTGTCAAACTTCAGAATCGGTTTATCATAAAACACAACCTCATCAACATCTGAAATTTTTATTCCAGCATATTCCAAACAAAAATTAATTGCATTAACAGGAAATGATGCGTCAGCTTTTATACGTGTAAAACGTTCTTCCTGAGCTGCCACGATTATCTCTCCACCGCAAATTACCGCAGCTGCACTATCATGATAAAAGGCAGATATTCCTAATATATAATTTTTTTTCATAATCATTTAAAACAGTGAATATATAAGCGGCGCAATTGCCGGAGCTTGCGATACGAGAGCAACAGCAGCTACAACAGCCAAAATAATCAATAGCGGCAGCAGCCATAATTTTTTGTTTTCTTTTAAATACTGAAAAAATTCTTTGACTAATTTTGATTTTGACATTTTATCACCTTAATAGTTTCTGAAATCTATGTCATTAACGCATAACAACTCATGTTACTTTTTTTGATACGAGAATCTACTATAAAAATGTGTCGCTGATGTCAAGAATATATTACTAGTAATATGGCTGTACTTTGTTTGGCAGTAGAGTGTTTTTTAATGGGGACAGACCCTGATTCCAAAATGGGATTAGGGTCTGTCCCTTAGTGTTTTACACGCCATTCTCGTGGTTAACATGGGAATCTATGGCAATGTCTATTGTTGTTGGTGTCAGACCTATATACTGAAATAGTATATCAATCAGTTTTTCTAGTTTGTTTTGGTATACGTTTAGTTTTGTTTGTATTCTGAATTGGAATTAGGGTCTGACACCGCATATCACAAAACCAACATTTTTGCCAAACTTAGTTGTTAGTATAATAGATAATCAGCGCATTTTTCTATAAAAAGAATTTTATTTCGGAAAAATAAGTTGTAAAAAACAAAAATAAGAAGCTACAAGCGACATTTAGGAATAAATTTGCAGATAACTCGCCTGTTTCTGTTTAGTGAATAAGCAGAATTATAAATATCTTCAAGAAGTTGTTATACAAAAAAATACCGCAATCGAATAAAGTCAGTAATTCAAAGGCGTTAATTTGTAATCAAATCGTTTTTAGCAAATCAGGGTCTGTCCCTGTTAATCCAGCGAGTAATTTTCATCGCCAATATCTTCCCAAACCTCGTAAAATGGGTAATCTTTGGCACGTTTCGCAAGCCCGGCACGAACTGGATTTTCCTCGATATACACAAAAACGCGCACCAAATCGACAAGATCCTCGATAATTCTGCTGAAAAATCTGTCCTTCCAAGCACTGCCCTCAAGATTGTAAGTCCGATTCACCCACTGCGTAAACCGCTGTTTGATGTACTTCATAATCTCTGAGAGGCTCTCTCCGGCGGCAGGCTGAATCTCCAAATGGAAATGTGTATCCAAAATGCAGATGTTTTTTACTTTAAATTTAAACTTTTTCGCAGCAGCGTGAATCAGCACCAGAAGCATCGCCTTAATTGCAGGATTTATCCTGAGCTGAATGAGCTTGTGGAACTTGTTGCTGACATGATAGTACGCATTTTCCTTTAGCTGTCGTGGTTTTCGCATAAGCACCTCCACTAAGCTTTAATGCGTTTTGGTGTCATTTTTAACTACAAGATTAAGTTTAATTTACATATTTTTACATTTCCCCCTTATGAGAAAGAAATTAGAGACATTTCAGAAGGTGTCAATTTTTCAGAATAGATGGAAAATATGTAATTTTTGCCGGTGTCAGACCCTTATTCGCTTTTGGGATTAATAGCTACTTCCGGTTCTACTGCCAACTTAGGGACAGGTCTTAATGCTGAAACAGAATATAGGTCTGACACCAAGTTACACGCAATACAAGGGACAGACCTTAACCCCAAAACAGCATACAAACCTGTTCCTTTGCATATTTCCACCTCTAACCAGCTTTACTCATATTCCAAAATAGCATTAGGGTCTGTCCCCAACTAAAAAATTTGCAAAGAGGAAAAATTACCATTGACTAAACTAACTTAATTAGTTTAGTA